>JAQGOX010000036.1 GCA_028293365.1 Verrucomicrobiales bacterium
GAGTCGTTGTGCTGCCAATTGGTCCTCAATTTCCTGGAAAGCTGTGAGCACGGTCTGGCGGTAGCGCGCGGTCGTTTCCAGATAGGCTGCGCGCGATATAGCCAGCTCTGCGCGATTTCGACCGCCGGTAAAAAGCGGCAGTTCGAGCGAAGGTCCCAATGACCAAACGCGGCTGGGCCAATCAAACAACGTTCCCGCATCAATGGATTGAAAGCCCGCGAATCCGCGGAAAAGCACACGTGGGTAAAAGGCGGTTTTTGCCACCCCGACATCTGCGTTTGCGGCCGCCACCCGTCGTTCCGCAGCCGCTATATCCGGTCTGCGTTCCAGTAGTTCGCTTGGCAAAAGCGAGGGAATGATTGCTGAACCGTTAACAGGCGCGCTCAAAGGTTCCAATGCGAAAGTTGTGGCCGGAGCTCCGCACAATGTGGCGATCGCATGCAAAAGCTTGGCCCGTTGCAATTCCACCGCCGGGATCTGCGCTTGGGCGCTTTTCAATTGAGTTTCGGCTTCCGCGACATCCAGGTCGGTTCCCACACCGCCAGTGCGCCGGTTCCTGGTTAAATCCAGCGAGCGAGCGTAGGTTTCCACAGTTTGCTTGAGCAAACTTGATTCGCTATCCAATGATCGCAGGGTGAAGTAATCGATGGCTATTTCGGCGTGAATTGCGAGTTTGACGGCCTCAACATCGTCGCTGGCCGCGTTCAGGCGTGCTCGCGCTGCCTGCACTTGCGTTCGAACACGTCCCCAAAGGTCCAGTTCCCAGGCTGCATCAAGGCCGACGGAAAAATTATTGTAAGTGTAACCAGTGCCGTTTGGGTGCCCTTGTTCGAACTGATTGGCACTGGTGCGCTGCCGCGCAACGCCAGGGTTTGCCGAAATATGCGGAAATATATCAGAGCGAGCTACATTGACCTGAGCGCGCGCCTGTTCGAGCCGAGCAAAGTTCGCTACCAGATCCTGGTTATTCGATTCCGACAACAACTGCAATCGATTCAATTCGACGTCGTTAAAAATCGACCACCATCGGTCGCGCGGCAGATGCGATGAAGGTTCGGCGATTTTCCATTCAATCGTGCCATTGAGATTGGTCTTGTCAGAGAATGCTGCCGGCATCGAATTGGTGCCAGTTGTCGCAGTCGGACGCTCATATTTAGGCCCGGCGGCGCAGCCCGTCAGCAGCGCTCCCGTCAGCATTGTAATCGCAACCTGGGAAAGGCTCTTCACTTGACTTTCGATGCCTCCGCGATTCGCACCGTTGCACCATTCACAAGGGAATCAGAGGGGTTGAATATGATTCGGTCGCTGGCTGTGATTCCCGAAAGAATTTCCGAGCTCGCGCCGTAATCGCGACCCAATTCCACATGGCGCAATTCTACTTTGCCATCCTGACCGACGACACCGACCTCGGATCCTTCCGCGCGAAAAAGGAGGGCGTTCGACGGAAGCGTGAGTGGCGCGTCGATTTTGAGATCTTTGAAACGAACCTGCGCAAAATTACCAGCCAGCACCTGGTTTTCTTTGTTATTCAGTTCCAGTTCGACGAGCAGGGTTCTGGTTTCGGGTTCAATTGCTCCGGCTGTCCGCACAACCTTCGCCGGAAAACTGGTTCCCGGGAGATCCGGGATCAATACTTCTGCGATTTGTCCCGGTCGAATGCTTCGGGCGAGCGTTTGCGGTGCATGAACGTACACGCGAAGCGTTTGAATCTGAGCGAGACGGAATAGTTCTTTTCCGCTGGTTGCACTAACGAGCTGGCCCACGTCCGTGCTGCGGGCGGTGATTGTTCCGGCAAACGGGGCGCTGACCCGCGAGAATGAAACCAGCTCCTCGAGCCTGCGAACATTAGCTCGCGCTGCTTCAACTGTCGCCACCTTTAGTGCCTCATCCGCTTGTTTCTCGGCGGCTTCCTGTTCGCTGACACTCGCCGTCTTGAGCAATTCCGTCCAGCGTTTGCCGGTCGTGCTCGCGAGAGATAATGCGGCTTCGGCCTGCGCCAGTTCCGCTTTCGATCGCGCCAGTTCCTGCGTTAATTCGGGAATGTCAATTTCCGCGAGAGTCTGTCCATTCGTCACCTGAGAACCCAGGTCAACCATCCAACGTCTGAGATAACCATTCGCTCGTGCGTAAATGGGGGCCTCGACCAGTGGTTTAACCTCAGCCGGCAGGGGAATGCCGGATACGTTCTTACCCGGAACAGCGTGAACGACCGTGACTGTCGGAATGGACAGTTCCTGTGTTTCGGCGCGCAATGCCGCGCGCCGGTGCCACCGGGGAAGTAGTCCGGCCAGGGCGGCAGCTCCGAGCACGATCACTGTAATGATCGCGTAAATCCAAAGCCTGCCCGCGTGCTCCCGGACCGCGGGCGATTGAACATCGAACCGCCTCACAGCTTCAGGCTTTTCCATTAGTTGAGTCCCATTTCGATCGAATGAATTCATAGCACAAAAAATCAAACAGTCACATCAGCTTCCTCCAGCGCGAATCGATCTTCCACCGAAACGGCTTTGAGCGTCTTCCGATGCATGAAGCTGAAAACAACCGGCACGAAAAAAAGAGTCGCAACAGTCGCGAAGACCAGACCGCCAATCACGGCACGTCCGAGCGGTGCATTTTGTTCGCCACCCTCGCCGAGTCCAAGCGCGAGGGGAAACATGCCGATGATCATTGCCAGCGCGGTCATAAGCACCGGGCGCAGCCGGCTGGTGCCGGCTTCCCAGGCTGCTGTGAGAGGGTCGATCCCTTGCTCTAAATTGGTTCGCGCAAAGCTGACCACGAGCACCGCATTTGACGTGGCCACACCCAAACTCATGATCGCTCCCATCAGAGCGGGAACGCTTAAACTTGTGAGGGTGAGGTGCAGCGCCCAAATGACACCGGCAAGCGCCGCTGGCAACGCGGTTATGATAATAAACGGATCAAGCCAGCTTTGGAAATTGACCACCAGCAGCAGGTAAATCAAAAGGATCGCGCCCAACAGTCCGATGGCCAGTCCTTTAAACCTGGACTTCATCGTTTCCGCCTGCCCTCGCGTACCAATGTAGCTGCCGCGCGGCAATTCCTTTTCTGCCTGTTTGATCAAAGGCTGCAAGTCGCGCAGCACCCCTCCCAAGTCCCTTCCGCTGATGCCACCGAAAACGTCAATAACCGCCTGCACGTCATAATGGGAAATCACAGGCACACCGTTGGTCCGAGTCATGGTTGCGACGTTGGCAAGTATCTGTCCGTTTCCCTGGCCCGCACTGCCGGTGCCGACTGGAATTGAGTTCAATGCTGAAAGTGAGCTCATGACATGTTCCGGGGCACGCACGTTGATGAGATATTGGATCGCGTTTACTGGATTTAACCAGTAACCCGGCTGAACCTGACTGCTGCCACTTAGGCTTAAGAGCACCGAGTTGGCTACGTCGCGCTCGGAAAGGCCAATTTCTGTCGCTTTGTCACGATCGATCGCAAATTTAAGTTTCGGCTGATCGGCAGGCTGCTGCACCCGCACGTCCACCGCGCCCGGCACGTGGCGGATTTTATCCGCCAATCGGAGAGCTACCTCACGGTTTTTAGTTTGATCACGTCCCACGACTTGGACATCGAACGGCGCTGGCAAACCGAAGTTGAGTGTCTGGCTGACAATGTCCGCTGAGAGAAAGTAAAACATCGTCCCCGGAAACTCGCGATTGAGGCGCAGCCGCAGCCGGTCGACATATTCCGGAGTTGGTGCATGCCCGTGCTTCAGCGATACCAAAATGTCAGAATCGCCAGCGCCAATAAGTCCGCTGTTGCTGTAACTCAAACTGATTCCCGAATTGGGAATGCCGATATTGTCGAGGATGCCAGCCAAATCGGAAGCCGGCACTTCGTTGCGAATAACCTGTTCAACTCTGTCCACGAGTTGAATCGTTTCTTCGATTCGTGTGCCAGTGCGGGCCCGCAGGTGCAAACGAAATTGGCCCGCGTCAACGTCTGGAAAAAAGTCCTGACCAAGTTGTGGCAGAAGCAGCCAGGATCCGATGCATATCGCCATGAAAAAAATTCCAAAAGTGATTCGATGAAACAGGATCGCCGCAAGCAAATCCCTGTAACTATTGCGAAACCGAACAAATCCACGCTCAAACCGATCCTGAACGACGAGGAAGGGCCTCGTCCAAATGGGGGCCAAGGCTGTCTTCTTCGCGTTCCCATTATGTTCGGGATGGTAATAGGAAACATTTCGATAAAACCACATCACCATGGTTGGAATGAGGGTTCTGGAAAGGACATAACTCGCAAGCATTGCGAAGACGACGGCTTCCGCCAGAGGCGCGAACAAATATCGCGCCACACCGGTGAGGAAAAACATCGGCACAAATACGATGCAAATACACAAGGTCGATACGAGCGCAGGGAGAGCGATTTCCTGGGCGCCGTCGAGGATTGCTTTCTGCAATGGCTTTCCAAATGCCATCTGCCGATGGACGTTTTCAATTTCAACCGTCGCATCATCAACGAGAATCCCGACGGCGAGTGCGAGGCCGCCCAGCGTCATTAGATTAATGGTTTCTCCAAGCATGCTTAGTGCGGTCAGTGAAGCCAGCACCGACAATGGGATGGATAAGGCGATAATAAGGGTACTGCGCCAGGAACCGACAAAGAGCAGAATCATAATGGCCGTCAGGGCGGCGGCAATGATCCCTTCGCGCACTACTCCATTCACCGCCGCGCGCACAAACAATGATTGATCCGCAAATTCGCTGATCTCGAGATCTGGTGGCATGGTCGCCATCAGCCGTGGCATGGCGGCCTTGATCCCTGCCACGACATCCAGAGTCGAAGCTGCGCCGCTTTTCAAGACCGTCAGGAGGGCTCCGCGCGCCCCATCTTTGCGCACCACATTTTGCTGGGGTTGAAAACCATCGCGAACCTGAGCGACATCGCGCACAAAAACTGTCGCGCCGCCCGCAGTTTTAATCGGCAAATCGTTCAATTCATCAATGACCTTGGGACTGGTGTTCAGTTCTACATCGTATTCCGTAGCACCGATCTTTGCTGTCCCGCTGGGAAGTACAAGGTTTTGAGCGTTGATTGCGTTCACCACCTCCTGCGCCGAAAGGTTCCGTGATTTAAGTGCCGCCAAATCCAGATCTACCGAAACAACACGCGTCCTTCCGCCATAGGGCCAGGGGAGGGCGGCACCGCGAACCGTCGACAATCCCACCCGAATCTGGTTTTGCGCCAAATCATAAAGCTCCTGTTCCGGCAAAGTTTTGCTTGCGACGCTATACTGCAGGATCGGCACCGTGGAAGCATTGTAACGAATGATGAGCGGCGGTTGTTGATTCGGAGGTAGCAGCCGCAAAATCGTTTGTGCGATCGCGGTGATCTGGGCCACTCCGGCATCGACAGAAGCTCCCTGCCGGAGGAACACTTTGATTACTCCGATACCATTGTATGAAGTGGATTCAGTGTGCTCGATATCGTTAACCGTCGCGGTAAGCGCCCGCTCGTGTGCAAATACGATGCGCTGCTCGACTTCCTGGGCATTTAACCCGGCGTATTGCCAGACGATGCTGATAACGGGAATGTCAATCGCGGGGAAGATATCCGTCGGCGTACGCAAGAGGACGAATGGTGTTAACATGAGCAACACCAACGCGGCCGCCACAAATGTGTATGGACGCCGAAGCGCTAAACGAACAATCCACATAACAAATCGAAAATTTAAACCCGAAGACGCCTTTGCATACTGAAGTCATTGCGACCAAATTCCTCGACGACACCGACCTGCCGATGCCGTCGAGTTGTTTTTTCAGCGCGGGCTTTTTAGTTCCCTTCTGAATTCTCCCCACACTACCTGGCGTCTGCTGCACGGACCGGGTCCGTCGGCCCATTACATCCCAAACTTTGAGTAACTTGACCAATACATGTTTGATCTCCTATTCATACGTGAATAGTATCAATCAATGGAATTGCGCCATCTTCGTTACTTTGTCGCTGTCGCCGAAGAACTTAGTTTTCGCCGAGCTGCTGAGCGGCTTCATTTAGCTCAGCCTCCGCTGAGCGCCCAAATTAAGGATCTCGAAAGCGGGTTGGGTGTTCGACTGCTTGAGCGCACCACGCGCTCGGTGGAGTTGACGCAGGCAGGCCGGGTCTTTCTTGAGGAAGCGCGCGCGGTACTATCCGCTTCGGCTCAAGCAGAACGCCGGGCGCGTGACGCGCAACAAGGTGTCGTCGGAACCCTTCGACTGGGTGTCATCGCCCCAACCGCAAACGCGTGGCTGGCGTCCATCCTGCGCCGGTTTCGGCAGGCATTTCCCGGTGTTGTCTTTTCCATTTTCGATCTTACAAGCACAGAGCAGCTTCGCCGGTTGCACGACAATGAGATCGATGCCGGTTTGCTCCGTCCTCCGATCGGATATCCCGAACTCGAATACGAGTTCGTGGAGGAATCGTCGCAAGTATTGGCATTGGCATCCGACCATCCTTTGGCCAAAAAGAGGAGGATTGATTGGAAGGATTTTCACGAGCAGGGGATGGTTTTAATGCACCCAACTGTGCAACATGGCTATTACGATGCTTTTCTGGCTGCGTGCGCCAAGGCTGGTTCGACCCCGTTTGTCGCGCAACTGGCAAACGACATCCAGACCAAGATGTGGCTTATATCCGCAGGATTTGGAATCGCGCCGACCACTGCAACGCTCGCGGAAGTTAAACGGCCCGGTCTGATTTTTAGACCATTGCCGCCCGGCTTGCCTCCCGTACGAACTGTCCTGACATGGCGTCGATCGGACACCTCACCGGTGCTCGAGCAATTTCGAAAATTTTTCAAAACTGACAAATAGATGAATTGCGCCGGCTCAACGCGTGGCTGGCGATGATCAATTCATTGCCATTGCTGGAAGGCGGCACAAGACCCACGGACACCCAGGCTGATGAACTTTCCCCTCCACAGATTGAATCAAACCTGTTTGGATTCAGTCCATCAGCATGACAGCACGCGATTTTTTTTCGTTATTTAAACTATGAAGTTTTGTCACCTTAAGCTTGCCGCCGCCCTTTTTTGCACTGGCATTTCAGTTGATGCCACATTCGCGGCGGATACCGTCGGACCGGTGCGCGGGCCGCTTTTCTCGGCCACGGTTCGGGGACCAAAATCCAATGAAGCAATCGCGATGAAAGGTCTTGTCGTGACACTCGGTGCCGACAAAAAGACCTGGGTTTGCTACGATACTGATTTGATGCGGCTTTCGCTGGCATGGACCGGCGAATTCCTGGAATTCGGCAATACCCTTGCGCAGATCGCCTGGCCCCCGCCTCCCCAGGTGAAAGGAACGCCACTTTTCGCGACGAAATCGG
>JAQGOX010000067.1 GCA_028293365.1 Verrucomicrobiales bacterium
GACTGTTACCCCCGGGTGGTCGCTCGGCCATGTGAAACGTGTTGAAGCTCGACCCGGGGCTGTTGTCGTTCCGCCCCGCTGGGGCTCAGTTCTACCATGCGCTGCAGGCGAAAGGTGGCGGGCCGTCGCGGTTGCAGTCGGTGGGGCTTCCACCTTGCCCTCGAAAGGCTTCGGCGGACGGGCAGTGGCCGCCGGGGCTGAGCTTCATGCGTTAGGCGTTTCTGAGCTTGTCCGGAATTCGGCAAGAGGTATTATTCCACTATGATTCTGGAAACCCTTCCCTCCGTGAACCAAATGACGCCAGCCGAGAAGCTCCTTCTCGTCAGCGAGCTTTGGGACGATTTGGCCGCTCATCCGACCGAAATTCCTGTATCCCGCACGCACATTGCTGAGCTTGACCGTCGCATGGAGGGATACCGCCGCGACCCAAGCCAAGTGACTTCATGGGAGGCCATCCAGCAGCGCATCCTCGGCAGGATTCCAGCCAGTGAGTGAGCTTGTCTTTCTATTCTCCGCCGATGCCGACATCCAGACCGCTTACGAGTTTTACGAGGCGTATCAGGCCGGACGAGGCGAGGTTTTCATGCGCCACTTGGACGTGGGCTTTGGACGTCTCCGCATTTCCCCGGAAATTGCGCCTATCTTTTACGGGCCATACCGACGCTTGCTCGTCCACGGATTCCCATACGGTATTTTTTACACGGTCGAAGGGCGTCGCATCATCGTCACAGGGGTCATGGATCTCCGGCAAGACCCCGACATCATTCGCCGAAGCCTTGGCGGACGAAAAGCCTAACCTTTAAAATTGCGGTGCCGAGGCGACAGAGGATGTGGGCTGGGAAGAGAGTGTGATCGCCGAGCATCTGGGCAAAGTTAAAGGTTAGAAGCTAAATCAAGGAAACGCATTCGAGTGGCACGCGTGTCCCAAACTAAACTACTCCGTTACTGCTTTTACAGGAGGGACCGGAGGTGCAGGCGAGTAATGCATCCGAATGGGGTTTGAACAGGAGCAAACGGAGGGAACAGGGAGCCATTGGGGTCTTAATTTAAGGAAGTTGGTCGGATATTTGGCGGAGCGGGTCGCTGAGACATTTCAGAGCGGCAGCAGAAGAAGAGCGCAGGTGAAAATTAAACCAAACCGCTTTGCATTCGCACGTGCTGCGGGTAATGCTCGACGCATATACCCGCGGTCCGTTCGGCGCTCAGGTGTGTTACGCGTGAATCGCGAAGACCGAAGGAAAGAGAAGAAATCGCGCGGGGAGACCTCAGTTAGCCTGAGTTACGCCGGTGGCACCTGGCGCTGGTGTTTTCTTCATCCACGCTTCCAGAAGGTTCGCCAAGCTGTTGAGAAAAAAGACGGTCCTCGTAAATGTGTTGGTCAGGTCAAACAGGAACGCTTTGCCCTCTTCTCCCAGTCCAGCTTGTGTCTCGAAGTATCTCGCCCGAACGCGCGCCATGACCTCCCGTCGGTCACTCGTCATTTGCAGAACCATTTCCAACTGATCTGCCTCCCTGTCCTGAAGTGCTTCCGCCGTGGCGAAGAGCAAGGTTTCCAGTGACTGCAAGAAGGCGTCTGGCAGGGAGCCCATCTCCCCGATCATCGGATTGGCGAGCGATTCGATGAATTTCAGGACGCTTTCCTCAACCAGGCGCGCGTGGCTGATCATTTGCTGCAAGATATCCATGCGAGCGGCCACGGCAGGCCGTGTTTTCAGGTGGCTCAGGTCGTTGAGGCGGATATGGAGCCTTTCCATCCCATTCCGGAATGGATCGGCCGAGCCTGGGTTGGATGGTTCGGCCGCGAGTTTCCCAAAACCGCTCGCCAACGTGTGAAGCAACGCAGCCAGTTCCGCCAGCAGACGTTCCAATGTATTTTCAAGATCCTCCATCCGGCCATCTTCCAGCAGGATGACCCGGTTCGCGATATCCAGAATTCGATGGTCATGGGTCACCACCAGAATCGTGCAGCCAAATTGATGCGCAAGCTTATGCAGGAGATCAGCTACTTCCCGGCCTGTGTTTCTATCCAGGGAGGCGGTCGGTTCATCAGCCAGAATCAGTTTTGGTTTTCGGACGAGCGCCCGGGCGATTGCCACCCGCTGTCTTTGGCCTCCGGAAAGCCTGGCTGGCGGTTTGTCCACATGATCTTCCAAGCCGACCAATCGGAGAATTTCGAGCGCTTTTTCCCGGGATGTTTCCGCAGTTTCCGCGCCGTCGAAAGAGAGCGGCAATTGAACATTCTGACAGGCGGTGAGTGACGCAATCAAGTTGTGGGCTTGAAAAATAAAGCCGATTTGCCTGCGCCACGCGGAAAGTTCGGCGTTGCTTGCCCCGGTCAGTTCCCGGTCAACCACTTTGATGGACCCGACCTGGGGGACACGCAATGCGCCGACCAGGGAAAGGAACGTGGTTTTGCCCGAGCCGGACGGCCCCATGATGATTGCGACCTCGCCGCCTCCGAACTGAACCTGCACGTCGTGTAGGACTCGCCGCGCCAGGGAACCTTCGCCAAAGGTGTGGCTCAGCCCGGAGACGGAGAGGACCGGCGCCGCCAAGGTTTTGGAGTCGATCGGATTCATGCGGTAGACGAACAGGTGGGGAAGGGATGCATCATGGGAAGGCGAGTTAGGAGGCCATTCAAAATAACCTGAACGTTCTGACTGGTTCTTTTGGACGCTGACGGCGTTGCTCGTTCGTTACAGATTCCTGCGGATATGCGCCTCGCGAGCGTCTTGTCAGCTTCCAAAATTCCTGCGTCATCCCCGTTCATATTATTTTGAATGGCCTCTTTAGAAAAGGTCCGCCGGGTTTGCGGAGCTGAGCTTGCGCGCGGCCAGCGCGCCGCCGGCGGCACACATGCCCGTCGTCAGGAGAAAAGATATCAGAGCGCGGGATGTATTCAATTCGGTGGGCAGATGGGCCATCGACTGGGTGATTCGGTAAAGGCCCGCGCTCAGCAGGAGGCCTGGAAGGAATCCACAAAAGGAGAGCATAACCGATTGCTGAAGAATCAGGTTCATAAAGAAGCGGTCGGAAAAGCCGATTCCCTTGAGCGTCGCATACTCGGGCAGATGGTCGCTCACATCGGCATAGAGGATTTGGTACATAATGACCGCACCCACGATCACTGCGACAATCAAGGAAGCGGTAATTACGAAGCCGATCGGAGTCCGCTTCGCCCAGTAGGCGCGATCGATCTCAAAAAACTCCTTGCGTGTGACCACTCGCACATCATTGGGCAGGATCTGTTGAAGTCGTTTCGCCGTGCGGGTGGCATCCTCTCCTGGCTTGAGGCGGATCAGCCCCACGCTGATCATTTCCTTCGGGAAATACTTGGCGATACGAAAAAAGGCCGTGTCTCCCATAATCACGTTGCCGTCCGCGGCGAAGGTCCTTCCCATATCAAAGAGGCCGGTCACACGCACCCGCATTCCCTCCAACTCCGTTTCGACCAGGCCCGAGCGATGAAAACGATCCACAACCGGGCCGTAGTCCGAAAAGGAAGTTTCATCGAAAAAAACTTCATCCGCTGCCTTGAGCGCTCCCGGATTGTTCGTCCAACCAGGGTAGTTGAACGCATGTTCCTCCGGGCGGCAGCCAAGTATGAAAATTTGCCTGAGTTCCATCGTCGCTGGATTCCGCCACGCTCCGTTACCGACGTAGATCGAAGCGACTGATTCCACTGCGTCATCCGAAACGACCTGATAAAGTCTGCGTCGGGTGAACGTGTCTGAATCAGCGAGCGAGACGTAATTTTTGCTGATCAAAGCGAGATCCGCGATCATGGCGTGGTGGGGCCGGACGACCGCTTTGAAGAGGGCGTCGTAAAGCCCGAGTTGGAAAAGCATCATGGTGACCGCGAACGCGATGCCGGCGACGGCTGAGATGAACCGCTTGCGCTCACTGGTCAGTTGTCTCCAGGCGATCGGAATGCCCAGGGGAAAGATTCGTTCAGCCAGGAGTTTAAGAGCTGGCCTCATGGCATGATCACGACGTTCACCTGATGGTTCACCAATCCCTGGAGTTTCCTGGGGTCCTCAAGCTTGATCCAGACTTTTACAACGCGGCGATCGGAGAAGGAGGCTGGATCGGGATCGAAAATGGCACTGCGATCGACCTGACGGCCAATTTCAGTCACCGTGCCGCTGATCTCACCGGTAAACCCATCTCCCCGAATTACCGCGTGGGCCTGGAGCCGGACGCCGGCGATGTCTGTCACGTAAACTTCCGCCTGCACTTGCATGTGGTCCAAATCGCCCATTTGCAGAATGGGATTGCGGTCCGCGATTTCGCCTGGATACGTGAGAATTTCCAGGATGTAACCGTCGAGTGGCGCTCGAATCGTGGCGAGCTCCAATTCGGCTTGAGATCGCTGCACGCTGGCGCGGGCGGAGAGGACTTTTGCTTCCGCCAGCCGCAGGTCCACCGCACGGACTTCCTGGATGGCCATCAAAGAATTTGTGCCTTGATCATAATTCTTCTGCGCCACGCTCCAGTTGAGCCGCGAATGTTCCAGATCGGTATCCGCGAGAATTTTTCGTGCTGCCAGCTCCTTGTCGCGTTGAAGAAAGAGATTGGCGGTCTTCATTTCGTCTTCAAGCCGGAGCACGACGGCTTCCTGCGCCGCGATCACACCGGCTTTTTCTCCCGCTTTGACCTGTTCGAGTGACTTGAGCGCGACTTCCAAATCCGCTTCGGACTGCCGCAACTGCGCGAGCGCGGTGCCGTGGTTGTGCAGGCGGGCAAGTTCCTGATTTTTTTGCACCTTATCCCCCCGGCGCACGAACAGTTCCTTGACAATACTGGGCCCCTGCAGGGTGTAAGGACCGCTGATTTGGATGACTTTATCGCCGGGCGTGACCCGGCCGAGACAACTGATTTTTCGAGCGACGGCCGCAGGGGCCTCGGGATTGTGGGATCGGTTTTCCTGGGCGGACACCAGGATCCCGCCGAGTATGAGCATTCCTACAACGATCAGACAACGGTTTCCTGCTCTTCGTGATTTTTGTCTCGGCATCATAAACTGATGCCGGGCAATCTGAGTTAATTCCAGGGGTTTAGCAATCTCTCCGATAGGCAATCCACTTCGATGACACAAAACTAACACAGCGTCCTAATTACCTGCGCACGCTATGGCGAGTCTTTTGGCGCAATACTTTGTCGCTCATCGGTCGCAGATCTTTGGATATTCTCCCTCTTCGCTTCGCGTCCTGCGCCAAAATCCTTCACCGCAACATGCGCATTTATTTATGACGTTGTGTTTAATGACGGACGCTGGCTGTAACCGAGACCGTCGTGCCTGCCGAATGGGCCGGCGGGATCGGCAGACCGTTCTTTTGCTCGAACTCTTTGGACCAGCCCTTGATCTCGGTGTCGTTGAAAATCTTTCCGAGGACGCGCCGGAGCAAGCCCTTCAGGATCGGGTTTTCCAAGTCGCGCAATGACTGGATTGCCTCCTCTTTGTAAGTCTCGAGCAAGGTCTGCGCGCACTCGTCGGCCTTTAACTCGCGATACAACGCCTCGATTTGCCCTGTGGCGACACCAGCGGGCAATTGGCGATGCCAAAGGGCGCTCGTGAGGGCTTTGTGCGCGTCCATGCTGGCGCGTTCATGCGCGGCGGCGAGGAGCAGGCTGGGGCGGAGGCCGGCGATGTCGTTCGACTCGCCCTGGCTGCCAAGATCGCTGAGGTCATCACGAATCTGGTAGGCGATGCCAAGCGCCTCGCTGTAGGCAGAGAGAGTTTCCGCCACTTGCGCGTAAATGCCAACGCCGGCGTAGAGCGCGCCGAATTGCAATGCGACCTCGAAGGCGGGCGCGGTTTTTTGCCGGAAAATCTCGAGCACTTGCAACGAGCCAAGCGGGGCGGGGGAGCGGGTCCAGCAGAGTTCCGCGCCCTGGCCACGACAAAGCTGGCGCTGGCCAGCGGCGGCCACAGCGAGCATTTCCGCCTTTTGCGCAGCGGTAATTTCGGAAGCCGCAATGAGCCGGTAAGCCTCGCCAATCAGCAGGTCACCGACGTTCAACGCGATCGCGAGGCCATGCTCCTCGTGCAACGTCTTTTCTCCGTAACGCTCGGCATCGTTGTCCTCGATGTCATCGTGGATGAGCGAGGCTTTGTGGAAGCATTCGATCGCGACGGCAATCTTGCGCAGATCTTCAGGCAGCGCGGCGCCGGGAGCATCGCGCAAAGCCTGGAAAACGGAAACGGTCAGCAAGGGGCGCCAGCGTTTGCCAGCGCGCATCAGCCAGTCGCGGGCAATGCGCTCGGTTTCGCCCTCGGCCGGCCCCATAATGAGATCGAGCGAGGCTGGCGTGAACGAGAAATCAACCTCCCCGCGCAAGGCTCCGAGATCGAGGCGGCGGGTTTGATCGTCGCTGGTGAGGTGGATGTAATCCCAAATCCAGTCGAGATCGACCGTGGCGTCGATGCAATCATCCTGCGGCAACGGGATGGCCACGCCGGGAATCGCCGCGGCCTCCATGTAGGGGAAAGCGCGCTCGAGCACGCTCAGGCAACTAACGCCGACAATGGCCTCGATTTTGCCGGTTTGAATGAGGCTCATGACAACTGCTGAGCCCTCGGTCACGAGGCAGGTGTAACCAAGGCGCGCGGCCTCGAATTGCAAATCCTGGATCGGGCAAAGGCCGTCCTCCTTGCAGAGCAAGCCGAACCCGTCGAACAAGGCGGGGCATTTGTTTTCCACGCGCAGACATTTGGGCAGGAGCAACAGTCGGCGCTCGTAAGGCACGCTTGCGAGATGCTCACGCCAAATCTCGTTGTTGATCAGGACACCAATGTAATCCCGGTAAATCGTGTCGCACTTGAGCATGCCGATGACGCGATCCGCGTACTCCTTGAGTTGCTCGGCAGGCTGGGGCGGCACCGGGCTGAACTCGGCGACATAGTGACGGACGACCTGGAGGATGTGGTTCCGCTCGATGGCCGTCGGCGGAATGTTCTTCTTCGGGGCGCGAAATGCCTGGGCCGGCACCGGGCGTGGCAATGCCAGCGGCGCGGCTGATCCAGCGGGCCGGAAGCAGATCGGCTCCATGCGGGGATTATCTGAAGCCAAAAATGAAAGCGCAAGGGAGAAATGGGCGCGCGTTCCCGGAAACGCC
The DNA here is from genome assembly GCA_028293365.1 of Verrucomicrobiales bacterium. Taxonomy (GTDB): domain Bacteria; phylum Verrucomicrobiota; class Verrucomicrobiia; order Limisphaerales; family SXQI01; genus JAQGOX01. The sequence goes on from JAQGOX010000067.1 coordinate 7,120, forward strand.
AGGGGAACCGCGGTGCATCTTGACACTGCCCAGGTTTAATTGATCCACCACCGGTTCCAATGTGGCGGCTCTGCTGATCTTTGAGTTCGCGGTCCAATCATTTTTTAAGGTTTCAGTTTCGCAAGGCCCTCGGTCAGTTCGATGTAGACTCCCCAGGGATCGGTAAAGAACGCGATGCTGAGGCCCATCTGAGGCATGGAACGGAACGGAACATCGAACTTGATGCCATCGGCTTCGAGTTTTTTGCAGAATGCCTCCAGATTCGCGACCTCAAATCCGATATGATCGACGC
>JAQGOX010000127.1 GCA_028293365.1 Verrucomicrobiales bacterium
AGGCTCGGAATCGAGGCTCACAAGTATATCCTCCACACGACTCAGGCTCTTGCGCTGGGCCAGGGGAAAAACTTTCACCCGGGCCAAATCGAATGGCTCCGGAAATTCAGAGGAGTTAGGAGCGCGCACCACAAATTGTCTCCATCAAAACGATTCCATCCCGATAATCTGGAATTACCAAATCAGCCCCGGAATTCGCCAGCAATTCACGCTTCACCATATCTATCCTGCCCGAACCGTTGTTCTCTTCGTCGCAGGCCACCGCAACTGCGGTTCCGCCCACCGCCTTGGTCTCCGTCAATTCGACATAACCATCTCCGAAAGAAATCAGGCTGCTGCCTTCAATGGCGTGGTCACTCAGCATTTGGTCTATTACCGCACGCTTCGAAAAGGATTCGTCTTTTGCCGCGTAAAAATTCCCTTCGAAATAATGGGATATCCCGAGTAATTTCGCCTCGCGTTTCACAAACGCCTCATCGGTGCCGCTTGCCAGATAAAGCGTATAGCCACCCATGCGTAAAAACTCCAGGAATTCTACCGCTCCGGCCACCAAAAATGTTTCTGGACCGGCGGATCCTTCTTCAATCGACCGGATCCGGCCATCAATTTTTTGATGCAGTCGCCGTGAATACTCGTCCTTGTACCATATTGCTTCTTTAGGGCTCGTTCCCCGCTCGCAAACCCGCTCGGCAAAACGCGCCATTTGATAAATAGTTTGTTTTCCGTTGAGGAGCATAATGTCGTCGTAAAGCATGCGACGGAGATTTTTATCCGTATCATCTTCTCTCCGTGGAATCATTTCCAAAAACATTTCCACCATCACTTCAGGCCAGCCACTTCGCAGCAAAGAAAGCGTCCCATCAAAATCGAACAGCACGTGAGATATCTTTTTTGGCGCGCGAAAGTGGGGTGAAACCTCGATGGAACCTCTAAGCGCGTGACTGGAAAACATTTGCCTGCCCAGTAAAAGGGCTCTACATCAAATGTCAATAATATGCCTCCAACTTCCGAAAAATCGCCCACAGCTCGGACGCGTGAGGAACAAATCGCCCAGGATGAACTCGATCTGCGCCGCCTCGGTTATGGGCAGCAACTCTTTCGCGAAATGGGCGGCTTTTCGAATTTCGCGGTTTCATTTTCCATCATCACGGTCCTTACTGGCGCGGTTCTTCTTTTTGGCTATGGTTTGAAGTTTTCCGGCCCCATTATCAATTCGGTCGGTTGGCCCATCGTCAGCCTGTTTACTCTCTGCGTTGCGGCATCCATGGCAGAATTAGCGTCAGCCTATCCAACCGCGGGTGGACTCTATTTCTGGTCCTTTCGTCTGGGCGGACCCCGGTGGGCCTGGGTTACGGCATGGCTCAACATGGTCGGCCAGGTCACCATTACGGCAGGAATCAATGTGGGTGCCGCAACCTACCTGATTGGTGCTGCATCCCGGATCTTTGATATCGCTGCGACCACCCAGGTCCCTATGTTCGGAGCGATTAACGGATGGCCCTTTCAAATCTTCATCATGGTTCTCATCATGATCCCTCAAATCCTGATCAACGTTTTCGGGATCAGATTAATCGCGCGACTCAATCAGATTAGCGTCTGGTGGCATATTGGGGGGGTGCTTCTGATCACGTTCCTTCTGACGTTCCTCGGAAAGTATCACTCCTCCTTGTCTTTTCTTTTTTCATTTTCGACTACAACCAGCCCCCTGGAAGCGTCTTCCGCCGACTTCGGGCATGGCCTTGCGCCCGCCCTGGTTATCGGGAGCCACAGTTTTGCCTCGCCTCTTTTTGCGCTCATTCCAGGACTCGAATCTTTGTATCGCACTGCCCCATTCGCGCTTGTCTTCGTTCTCGCGATGCTTCAGGCGCAATGGACCTACACTGGCTACGACGCTTCCGCACACATCGCGGAAGAAACGGTGATGGCAAAACTTAATTGTGCCTGGGGTGTTTTTCTTTCCGTGCTGGTTTCCATGGTGGCCGGATATATTCTTCTGCTTGCTTTGACCTGGTCCATTCCTTCCGGCGACATCAAGGCAGTGGTTTCCGACGATTATCCTGTGCTTTTTGTCGTTTACGCGAACCTGGCGCGTTTTTGGGCAAATCTGATTGCGATTATCATTGGCGGTGCGATGTGGCTTTGCGGAGCGTCATCCATTACCTCCATGGCGCGGATGTGGTATGCCATTGCCCGTGATGACGGCATTCCTGGCTCGAAGTATTTGAAGAAAATTAACCCCACTTACCGAACACCGGTCGTATCGATTCTGGTTACAAGCGTGCTGAGCGTCCTGATCTGCCTTTACGCCGCGGCATATTTTGTGGTTACGTCCATCAGCACGATTGCCCTCTATTTGGCCTACGTGATCCCGATTTACCTCAACTGGCGAAATCGCCGTAAAAACAGCGGCGAATTTGTCACGGCGCAGCAAGCCCCCTGGAATCTGGGAAAATTCAGTCCACTCATCAACACCATCGCGATTGTTTGGACCATTTTCATCGCGATCATTTTCAGCATTCCTCCCAATGAACTCGTTCTTTGGTCCATGCTGCTTCTCGGCGCAGTCATGCTTCTCTACTGGTTTGGCATTGCTCGGAAAACATTCAAAGGACCGCAGCCAACTCTGCGCGAGCCTTGACCGGGAACCACAACCGTCGTTTCGTCCCACTCACTTAATGTGCGAGCTCTGCAAATGCTGTTCTAATTCAGGGACATTACCCGCACCGATCCGGTCCCAAAGCGGTTTTAAATCCGGGTCGTAAACTGCTGCCAGTTTTAACGGAGTCGTGTTTTTTATTTTGAACGCCTTCACCAGCCAGGCACACGCCTCCTCTAACTGACCAAGCTGCGCTGAGTAGCAAGCTAAATTGTAACGGATGACAGCGTCGTGCGGAAACCGCGCGGTAATTTCATTCAGCACTTGCCGCGCATCCACAAGCCCCTTGTATTTTCGCAAGGTATTGGCGTGGCAAATCCATACCTCTGGACTGTCGGGAACGACCTCGCACAGCGCCCTTGAAACCACCCAGGCAGCTTCCCACCAGTCAGCCGCCGCGTAAACCTGCCAGCGCATGGCCAAAACCGTCGGGTGGTAGCGAAACTCCGGGGCCACCGCTTCCAATTCTTCATTCGCTTCCAGCGCATTCCCCAGCATCAACCAGCCTTCGGCGGCTTGAACCGCAAACGCTTCTCTGTTTGGCAACGATATCATATTCATGTTCTGGGTTCTTTCATTTTCTATTTCGCGTTTTCTCCTCGTGCCAGCCTCAGCCAGTTTTCGAACCATTCCGTCGTGTTCCAGTTATTCATAATCAATCCTCCTTTTCTCACATCCCAATATCGGCGTTGCAGCGCCATTTTCGACATTACAGCCGCCTGACCTTGCTTTCAGGGTAATCCTTCATCGATTCCTACTGGCTCACTCCCCTTTGGTCTGCACCGTTTACCGAATGAAAACCTTCTCCCAGCCGTCCACCCTCATTCCAAAAGGAGATCGCGCGCGGGACCGCCGTTCGAATCATGCGTAACGGAGCGCGGGTATGTGCGCCGAGCCCTAACCCGCAGCAGGTGCAAAGAGCTAAAGCATATGAAAAAACCTTCACGCGTCCCTCATTGCATTCTCGGCTGCGGTTTTTCTCCGCGACAAAAAACGCGGTCGGCACCCTACCTTTGGAACGCGCAGGTAGCGAACGGACCGCTGGGCCGTTCGCACGGGCGTAACGAAATTGTCCGATCGCTTAACCGGTCGAGCGCACTGAGCCGATCCAAACTTTCCGCCAGGGTATCATTGTGGCCATCAAATGGGGCTTACATGCACTCCTCATCGCGACTATTACGCACACGCCCATAACGCCCGCGGGTGCCACCCAGCGGTGGGCGCAGTTTTTCTCCGCGACAGAATGCGCTCCATCAGCCTCCCACACTTTACTGATCAGACGGCGGGGCACGCTACAGTGAGTCACGAGAGATTTTGCGGATCTCGCAAAGTTTATCACGTTTCACGTGGCGTGAGCGAGGGGAGATACCTGTTAACCGTCTCTGACCGAGCGAACAACGCCGCCAAATCCGCAAATCTCTGCAGAGCCAAGTTGACCTGAAAACACGAGACGTCCTGCCTCACTGATTCGCGCGAACGGAAAAACCAAACAGTCGGTGAGTCTGTTACGGGAAGTTTGGAAATGAATCGTTGGATGAAGTGTGAGCTTAACCCAGCCCGCCTTCGATCAATGTAATTATGGAATTTCGACGGACACCGATTTTGATAAAAGAAATTTCGGTCGGCGAAACGTCGGCGAGAGACACAA
>JAQGOX010000138.1 GCA_028293365.1 Verrucomicrobiales bacterium
TGCATCAAACGGTAATCCTGACTGCTTCGCGAACGTCTGAATGTTTTCCAATTCGATCAGCGTAATTTCAAAATCGGGCTTTTGCGGATGGGGGGAGAATGTTCCAACGCCGGAAAAATAACGATCTCCTTCGAGACCACTTCCTGGAACGGCGCGAGCCTCGCTGCGGGAATTCATCGGCGATGCGGGAGAATCGGCTGTCAGAATCTGAATTACGCGCGCCATGAACCTATGTTTTCAACCAAACATTTTCGAATGATCGTAGCGAGCCGGTTGAACCGGTCAATCTGTGAAAAGTTGCCAAAATGAGAGCGGCAGTCTCCATCGTCAGCGGAGGTTTTGGTAGTGAGGCTGGAATAAGATGCAAAGAACTCTTGCAGCTTTTACATTATTCGCCCAAAACCTTTCGTGGATTCCGATAAAAGCGCGCCAACATCCATCCTGGAGAAACTCTTTGCCATTCGAGCCCGCGGTAGCACCTTGCGACGCGAATGCATTGCCGGCGCAGCCACGTTCATGACGATGGCCTATATCATCTTTGTAAATCCCTCGATCCTGTCGCACGCCGGGATGCCTTTTGGAGCCGTTACGGCCGCCACTTGCATCGGCGCTGCCCTGCCGACGCTGCTTATGGGATTATGGGGCAATTATCCTCTGGCCTTGGCCAGCGGGATGTGAATCAATGCCGCGGTTGCCTTTCAGGCCACGCAGCCGGGAATGACCTGGCAAACCATGATGGGAGTCATCGTGATCGAAGGGATCATTATCACCATCCTCGTATTCACGGGCACACGCGAACAGATCATGACGATACTCCCGCCAAACCTTAAACATGGCATCGCTGTCGGAATCGGGGTTTTTATCGCATTCATCGGGTTCCAGCAAATGGGCTGGGTCGCAAAAGGACCCGAAGGTGTGTTTCTTACCCATGGCGTGTTTCATTCGAAATCCGTCGCGGTGGCGAGTCTCGGATTGTTGATCATGGTGCTCCTTCTGGCCCGGAAAACAACTGGAACGATTCTCTTGGGAATTTTAGCGACGACCGTTATTGCGGCGGTTGCGGACGCACTATTTCCCGACAAAACGCCGCTGACTTCATGGCCAAAGGCGATCTTCAGCATGCCCGATTTTTCGACCTTCGGAAAAGCTGACCTCGCCGCCGCCTTCAAGCCCGCTCTGGCCGGTACCATCTTCGCTTTTCTTATTAGCGATTTCTTTGACACCATGGGGACCGTTATTGGTGTCGCGGAACAAGGCGGCCTGCTCGATAAAAAAGGTAACCTGCCCGGTCTGAAACGAATTCTGCTCGTCGATTCATTTGGCGCGATCTGGGGAGGGCTCTGTGGCGCGAGTTCGACGACGAGTTACATCGAAAGCGCCGCCGGAGTCAGTGAGGGTGGAAGAACTGGATTAACCGCCGTGATCGTAAGCGTTCTTTTTCTGATTGCGTTGTTTCTAACTCCCTTGTTTGGAGTGGTTCCAGCGGTTGCCACTGCGCCAGCGCTGGTTGTCGTCGGCTTCCTCATGATGCGAATGATCCGCGAAATTGATTTTTCGGGAATTGAGGAAGGAATTCCCTCGTTCTTAATCGTGCTCCTGGTTCCACTTACGCAGAGTATTTCCACTGGCATCGGTGCCGGAATCGTTTCATACGTTTTCCTCCAGACGGCTCTTGGGAAATTCCGGCGAGTCGCGATCCCACTTTATATTATTGCGGCCCTTTTTGTGGTCAGTTTTCTCCTCGGATAAAGAATCAAATGAAAAAAAACATCAGCGCCACATTGTGTTGCGCGCTTCTACTGTGGTCATGCGGTGTTGCGGCGCGCGCGGCTGATTCACCCATGGTCACTCTCGTGGTTACGCTTGAGGGCGAGCCCGCCATGGTGGAATCCGACGGAGCCAAATCGGTTGCGGCTTTGGCTCAGGCATCAATAAAGACAAAGCTGCGAGGACGCAAAATTAAATCGCAGCACGACGCATTGCAGCCGAAGCTTGAGGCAGCCGGGGCGAAAGTGATTTCTCATTTCAGTCGGTTGGCGAACGCGGTGAAGATCCGTGTGCCTGCGGATCAGGTCGATCGGGTCGCGCAGCTTCCGGGCGTGATTCATGTCGCGCCCGCACACCGCTACCGGCGTGGAACTGAAACCAGCGTTCCATTTATCGGTGCTCCTCAAGTATGGGGGTCGCTGATCCCTCACGTGGATGGAACCGGCGTGCGCATTGGCATAATCGATACCGGCATCGATTATACCCACGCCGACTTTGGAGGGCCGGGACGAATCAGCGATTACACTGGGAATGATCCTTTTCGCATTGAAAGCGGAACTTTCCCCACGGCAAAAGTTGTTGGTGGTTATGATTTTGTGGGAGACAATTACGACCCTTCGAATCCAGCTCACGCTGTACCCACTCCGGATCCGGACCCTTTGGATGTGCAAGGCCACGGAACGCACGTCGCCGGAATTGCGGCCGGTTTTGGAGTTTTAACCAATGGACTGGCTTACACCGGGACCTACGATGAATCTCTGGATCTAAATCAGTTTTCGATTGGCCCGGGGGTCGCCCCCGGCGCACTCCTATATGCGCTGAAAGTCTTCGGCACAGCCGATACCGAGTATATCGTGGACGCACTCGAATGGGCAGCCGACCCGAATGGGGAT
>JAQGOX010000177.1 GCA_028293365.1 Verrucomicrobiales bacterium
ACATCCGAGATCTCTTCCATATGCCCAGGTAATTCGGCCGCAAAATCGTCAATGGCGGGATTCCAGAATCAGATCGTGCCATCGAGGCTGCCGCTGGCCAGAAGCTTGTGTCCGAGGAAAATGCCAGGCTGCGAATCGAATCCTTATGGCCAACCAAAAGCGCTCCCTTCCAGTGGAGCATTCGATCAGCCCTACAATATTCATAGCTTCGTCGAAGTCTCGCCTTTCTGGCAGCGAAAGGCTACCGCGTGATCGTCCCGTATCTGCGCGGCTTTGGCGCGACGCGCTTTCTTTCAACTGTCCACGCCAACAATCACGCCCGCAAATGGTCCATTTCCACTGACTGGCAACGGCATCGTTTGTCAATGAACAGGCCAAAATGCAGTTGCACCACCGAGCCGGTTTTCATGCGGTCAAAACTGATGACCTTCATTTCCCAATCCACGTCCTCAGCCCGCAGACTTGCCGCGTCCGATTGCGATCCACCAAGGTTCCATAGCAAACTATAGTATGCTCGACATTCGGCATTCCACTCACCCTTCAGAGTCTGTTCATGCTCTAAACGCTTGATACCCCGCTTGTCTTTAAATTCCACTTTCGGCCATTATTTGCGCGGAATGATCGCTTTCGGCAACCAGTCCATGTCGAGGGCAAAATTATGTAATAGTCGGAGAAATATATTCGTACAGACAATGCCTCTTTTCAGCATTCCTAGAAAATGATCCGGTTGCGTTTCGATCAGTTTTAAATGGCGGATGTCATCAAACGGGGATTCTTTCATCGCCCGCTCCCAACGCAAACGAGTATTGTCTTTTTTTAACGTGGCCATGGCATCCATCACCTGCTGCCAAATCCGGGTCGTCGAGCTTGGGTCGCTGACCATCAAATAGGCGCGGGCAATCTGTAGATTAGTTGCCGGTTGCACATGGGCTTCGTTACGGGCGTTCAGAATTCGCTTTGCCGACGCCTTGTCCCGAATCCGGAGGCTTTCCTGCTTTCGCGTCACGCTATTTTCCACAAAAAAATACCGCTACTTTTTTGAAACAACCGATATCGATTTTTTATTTGATCCTCAATGGTTAGTTGAGAATACCAAGCTGGAAATCCTTGTGTTGCGAATAGTCAGAGGGCACGGCGCAAATTCTCACGAATTCTGGCCGCCTAGTAAAAGTACTGGAGCTTTACTGGAGCTCGGCGCGTCCGATATTCATAACTTCTTGCCGCACTCACGGTTAAAAGTGGAGCCAATGGCCGGGATTGAACCGGCGACCGACGGTTTACGAAACCGTTGCTCTACCACTGAGCTACATTGGCAATCTGCTGCTTGTGCCGCACCGAAGGATGTTTATTTTGGAAGAGTTAAATTTTCAGGCAAGTTAATTCGTTGCTCCCTAAACACGCGACCAAGCTCAAGCGTGTTGTTGTCTACAACTCACACGTAGTGGCGAGGGTGTGCCGGCTCGACCTTTTAAAGCGGAGATCACGAACAACGCCGTGAACGTTTATTCCTGGACGAATCTCGCTCTTAGTCCGGACTTCAATCCGCTCTCGGGCATTCGTGGAAAACTATTTGATCTGAAAGCGCAATTCACAGCCGGCTCGGCGCAGACGATTGTCTTTACATTTCAAAATATGACGGTGGCTTACAACGCTTCTACCCGGCAAATTTCCTGCAACGGTAATACACAATCGCTGCCGCCGGTTGGCGGAAACATCCAATTCGAAATTCTGGACCGGTTTAAGCCAATGACAACCATGAAAATTAGAACCATTCTGTCTTTCGTTTCTGTTATTTGACTTGGCGCAACCATCGCACAGGCGCAGAGCCCGGACATTGTCATCGAAGATTTGAGTGAACAAATTATCGCATGTGGAAGGTTGCCGGTACCGCCTTTGGCGCCCGGCCCACGGCACGTTGCATAATCAAATGACTGTGGACGGCTTCCAGGGAGGCGGCTTTGTCAATTCTTATAGCGGCGGTGACGATTCGAAGGGTAGGCTGACTTCGCCGGGTGGCAGCGAGCGTTTGCAGCCTGCGCAATGGGATGCCTCAGAATTTCTCGGCAGGGAAGTCTCACTGGAAATCGTGGATGACGCATCCGGCGGCTGGGGCCACATCAACATTGATCAGATTGTTCAAAGCGACAATCGGAGCAGCGTGCGATTGTCCTCCAGGACGTCAATCGAGACATCGTCATTGATAAGCCATATCTCAATTTCCCGGTGAAGAACAGTGCGCCAGTCAAGCGCGTGACGTTATTGTTGGATGGAAAGGAACAGCCTGCTTTTGACATCGAACTTGCCTATGCCGAACCGGACTGGTGGGCGTTTTTTGATGCAACCCCTTATCGCGGCAAAACTATCATTGTGCGGGTGAACAAACTTGTGGACTGGGACAATATGTCGTGGGGTCATGCCGTGAGCAAAGATTTGGTTCATTGGCAGGAACTTCTCGTGGCGCTTTATCCCGATGAACACGGCACGATGTTTTCCGGTTCCGCTGTGGTGGATTGGAACAGCACTGCCGGTTTTCAGACCGGCAAGGAGCCTGCGCTCGTCGCCATGTTCACCGCCGCCCGAAATCCCTTCACGCAGGACCTCGCCTATAGCAACGATCGCGGCCGCACCTGGACCAAATACGAAAAGAATCCTGTGCTCGGCCACATCGCTGCGGAGAATCGCGATCCCAAGGTGGTCTGGTTCGCGCCTGAAAAGAAATGGGTGATGTCCCTCTACCTCGACCACAATGACTATGCGATCTTTGAGTCGCATGATTTGAAGCAATGGACAAAGCTTCAGGACTTCACGCTTCCCGACGACAGTGAATGCCCGAACTTTTTCGAAATGCCGCTGGCCGGTGATACGCACAATACGCGCTGGGTTTTCTTTGGTGCCAATGGGGTTTATGTGGTCGGAAAATTCGACGGCCAAAAATTCACGCCGGAAACCCGGCCG
>JAQGOX010000239.1 GCA_028293365.1 Verrucomicrobiales bacterium
CAAAGCATCCGCAGAGAAATGGAGATCTACCCCTTCCATGGCCATCAATTTGGCAAACTGCTTGGTCAAAGCGTTCTTGGGATCGGTCAATATGATCGCAAGTTGTTCCTCGGTTAACTCTTCAAGCACGGTAATCATCGGTAGCCGGCCGATGAATTCCGGGATAAACCCGTAACCGAGCAAATCTTCGGGTTCGACGTACTGAACGACCGATCGAGGCTCGATGGTGACAAAATCCAATCGGGAGTCATTCGCCCGAAAACCCATCACACGATTTCCAAGACGGCGCTGCACGACTTTATCAAGACCAACAAACGCACCGCCACAGATGAACAAAATGTTGCTGGTATCCACCCGGATGTACTCCTGCTGCGGATGCTTGCGCCCACCCTGGGGGGGAACGTTGCATACGGTGCCTTCGAGAATCTTCAACAGCGCCTGCTGGACGCCTTCGCCGGAAACGTCGCGCGTTATGGAAACATTCTCGGTTTTACGGGCGATCTTATCAATCTCGTCGATGTAAACGATCCCCATTTGGGCGCGTTTAACGTCGTAATCCGCATTTTGCAATAAGCGCAAAATGATATTTTCCACATCTTCACCGACATATCCTGCTTCGGTCAGGGTCGTGGCGTCCGCAATGGCAAAAGGAACATCGAGCAATTTCGCGAGCGACTTCGCCAGCAACGTTTTTCCGGAACCGGTCGGGCCGATCAGGAGTATGTTGCTCTTCTCAATCTCGACATCTGCGTGGCGCTCGACGGCGAGTTCCGCCCGGGGAGCAACTCTCGCGGGACCGCCCGCTTCGGATTGGAGGCGTTTGTAATGGTTATGCACAGCAACTGCCAGCGTCTTCTTCGCTGCCTCCTGACCAATACAATGGACGTCGAGTTGCTTCTTGATGTCCGATGGTTTCGGAACCGTCAGTTTCGGTGTCGTCTTCTTATTCTCAATCCGTAATTCTTTATCGAGGACGTTTTTACAAACGATGACGCAGTTATCACAAATGTACACGCCCGGACCTTGAATCAGCTTCTTAACTTCCGCGTGAGATTTGCCGCAGAAACTGCAAAGAGTTAATTGAGAGGGGCGTGCCATGCAGGTAAGTCTAGATGGTTGCAGTGCCTGGATTATCGGTGCGTTTATCGGAAATGGGTCCGGGAGGCGGCATTAAATCTCTGGCCGCGTTGCTTTTGACATCCCCTCCTGGAATTTCTTTACGAGACTGAACTACTTCATCCACGAGGCCATAGGCCTTGGCTTCATCCGCGCTCATAAAATTATCGCGATCACAATCTTTCTCCACCTGTTCAATATTGCGACCGGTGTGTTTCGAAATAATGGCGTTCAGGCGCTGCTTCAACTTCAGCATATAGCGAACGCGAATCTCCACATCGCTCGCCTGCCCTTCGGCACCGCCGAGTACCTGATGAATCATGATGTTTGAATTCGGCAGAGCATAACGTTTACCTTTCGCTCCCGCGCAAAGCAGCACTGCTCCCATGCTGGCCGCCTGGCCGATGCAATAGGTGTTCACGTCACAGGTCATGAACTGCATAGTGTCGTAAATCGCCAATCCAGCCGTGACACTTCCGCCGGGGGAATTAATGTAAAAATGAATATCCTTTTTTGGATCGGACATTTGTAGAAACAGCAATTGGGCGATGATTAAATTTGCAATTTGGTCATCGACCGGAGTACCCAAAAAGACGATACGATCAATCAGGAGGCGCGAATAAATATCGAACGAACGTTCGCCACGTCCGGTCTGCTCAACAACTATGGGGACCAGATAATTTTGCATGTTTCCTACAATTCTTTCTACGATTCCCGCAAACTAACGAACGGTTCCCAGAGCGTCAAGTGCACTTGCCGGTCTCAGCGCATCAATTTAGTGCTTATCGGCTAAAAACGCCTTTTGCCTTAGCGCTTTTCCGGAGTGTCAGGCCGTCGGGCCCGCGAGCACATGGGAGCATCAGGAATGGACCGACCGCCCGTCAGGTCACATCTGATTGCCGAAACCTATAAGAATCTCTACGATCAATGAAACTGAGAGCCATGCCTTGCCAATACTTAATAAAGCGTGAGTCTATGCCTGGGGACCTGTACTCGCGGTCCGGCAAAGTATTGAACCGAATGCGAGAAGAACGTTCTCCAGAGCGTTTCGAGCAGAAACCTCGCAGCATTAATCCATGAGTTCTGAAGAGACACCCCCAAAGATCGTCGATGTTGCTGCTCTTTCGAACCCCGAGTGGCGCGATCTGGCGCTCGCCAAGGAACTATTGGAAAACCCGGGTCTGGCGGCACGTTTTGCGGCGGTGTTGGGAAGTCCGATCGAACGCGGGTTCAAGATGCTTCCCGCAAATTGGACTGGCACTTTAAATAAAGCGGTCCGTTCCGCGCTCTTCCGAGCCCTCGACGTCGCCGTGGGAACACTCTCGCGAAAACCGCAAAGCATCTCATCTCAGAGGTGGCACAAAATCCTGGTGGGAGCTTCCGGTGGCCTGGGAGGAGCATTTGGCCTTGCAGCGCTGCCGCTCGAATTGCCGGTTTCAACCACGATCATGCTTCGCTCGATTGCAGATATTGCCCGCAGCGAAGGCCATGACCTGAACGACATCAACACGAAACTGAATTGCCTTGAGGTTTTCGCGTTCGGGGGACGCGGTTCCAGTATCGCCGCAACCGAGAGTGCCTACTGGGCAGCACGGACGGCTCTGAGCCAAACCGTGGCCGAAGCCACCAGCTACATCGCGCGACGAGGCATGATCGAACGGACCGCCCCGGCGGTTGCCCGATTCATCGCTGCCATCTCTTCCAGGTTCGGGGTCATCGTCTCCGAAGAAATTGCGGCCAAAGCGGTCCCTATCGTCGGGGCTGCGGGTGGCGCCGTGATCAACGTGTTATTTATGGATCATTTTCAAAATATCGCGCGCGGTCACTTCATTGTGCGCCGCCTCGAAAAAGTCCATGGATTGGATGCCATTCGCGCGGCATACAATTCTATTCTTATTCCAGACAAAACATTATAATCTTCACATGCTTTCTCGAATTTTCATAGCGGTCCTGATGACTCTGAGCTGGTACGCCTCAGCCGTGGAATCCACAATGACTTCAACGGCGTGGCGTCCCCTCTTTGACGGAAAAACTCTCGCAGGCTGGAAAATCACCGACTTTGGAGGGCATGGTGAGGTTTCGATCGAAACAAACACCCTCCGCCTTGATACAGGTGTCGCACTGACGGGTGTTCAACTCACGAATCCGACACCCGTTATGAATTACGAAATCGCATTGGAAGCGATGAAGATTGATGGTGGCGACTTTTTTTGCGGCCTGACGTTCCCGGTTGCCAATGCGCACTGCACCTTCGTAGTCGGAGGATGGGGCGGGTCGGTGGTCGGCATCTCGAGCGTGGATGGGATGGATGCCTCGGAAAACCCATCCACCAAGTTCATGCGGTTTGAAGATAAGCGCTGGTACAAAATCCGGGTACGGGTGACGGAAGAACAAATCGAGTGTTGGATCGATGATGATCGTCTGATCGACCAGCCAATTAAAGGACGCAAAGTGAGTATGCGCCTGGGAGAAATCGAAAAATCCGAGCCTTTCGGCATCGCCACGTATCAAACGACCGCAGCCATTCGGAGTGTAAAAATCCGCTCGATTCACCCCGCGTCGGACAAGCTGATTCTATTTATCGCTGGTGCCAAGAGCCACGGCCCGGGTGAACACGAATATGAAAAAGGACTCCGATTGCTTAAAAACTCGCTGGAAAACTCCACGAATATCTCGGGCATCGCCACAGAGCTCGTTTTGAACGGCTGGCCGGAGGATGAAACCCTTCTGGAACGGGCGGCCACTATCGTCTTGTACAGCGATGGCTCAGACCATACCGAGTATGCTCACCCGCTGCTTCGCGGCGACCATTTGAAGAAGATTGCGAAACAAATGGAACGGGGTGCCGGGCTGGTTTCAATCCACTACACCATTTTCGTTCCAACCGCCCGGGGAGGTCCCGAATTTCTGGATTGGCTGGGGGGCTATTTTGATTACGAGAGCGGCTCGGCTCCGAATAAATGGTTCTCAAAAATCGAATTGCGTGATTACTCGGTAACTCCTGCGAGTGCGAACCACCCGATTCTCGCGGGGGTTAGCCCTTTCAAATTAAAGGAGGAATATTATTTCAATATGAAGTTCGCTCCGAACGACGCCCGGAGGACGCCTATCCTAACCTTTGGAACCAGTGATGATACCGCTCAATTGGTCGCCTGGGCTGTGGAACGTAAAAACGGCGGTCGTGGCTTTGTTTACACTGGCGGACACTACCACAAAAATTGGGAGATCGAACCGGTTCGTC
>JAQGOX010000252.1 GCA_028293365.1 Verrucomicrobiales bacterium
GAACGATGGAGGAGCCAGGGCGGGGACACCAGGAAGGCTGTTGATCCATTGAATCAGTTCACTAACCGCGTTCGTATCGATTACATTTCGAGCCAAAGGGGGCATCTTAATCAATGCATCCAAAGAGTTCATTCGATGATAGAGGACCGACCGCCAGATATCCTTTGGCACCACGACCCGGGCGTTGTCGTAACCCAAGTCGCCCTTGACGAGATTTCCATTGATTATCTGTTGATTCGCCAGCGGCGTATCGTAGCGCGCGTCAAATGTGCCGATGCTACCGCCGGGCCGGTGGCATTGGGCACAGTTCGCATCCAGATAGGATCGAGCACGGTCTTCCAGCGAGGCAGTTTCATTTGTTACGGCCACAAGTTTTGGAAAGGTCCCGATGGACCTTTCGTCGGTGATGGGCGGGTCAAATACGCCGAGTTGATTTAAGGTCCGCAGCTGATTGTCGATATTGCCGGAGCCGGGATAGCGAAAGTCTCCATTCAATTGCCGCGCTTTTACGCCTAACATGTAGCCGGAAGCAGGTGTGTGACAAGTGAGACAATCCTGCCGGCTTGGATAGTACCAGGTTTGAGTGCGAGTGCCGGTCGCCGTTTTGATTAGGATGTCTTCGCTTAAGCTATTGGCAAGAAGATCGGCGTCCGAATTGTCAGTCCGCCATCTGTACGTGACTCCATAAACGGAGCCGTTGTTATCCCGAACGAGGAGTCGCGTTTCCAACCGGCGAACTTTGGATGGATCTGTATCATCGTCGGGCAGTTCAAAATGTTTTACGAACACCGTACCCGCTGGAAATTGCCATTCACCATTCGTGGCGAAGGCTATCTGTTCGCTGGAAAGAAAAGGCGCGCCGTGATTTGGCAGGGCAAACCACCTAGTTTTCGCAGCCCCGTCGGACCAGAGCGGAGTGTTGACCGCGTAAGGCAACAGACCATTGACGGGGGAGAGAGTCATTGTGTCAAAGAAAGCACCGGTCATGGAGAGACGCGGAGGAATGGCGCCACTGGAACTGTCAGGCATGTTTAGGAAAGGTGTGACTGGAAGGCGATTCGTTAGGCCGTACGGCCCCTCATTCGCAGCCTGCACCAGCAGATGCACCGGGTTTGAGGTGCTGGCAAATCCGTTATTATCAGTGGCTACAGCCGTAAGGGCGTACGAGCCGGGAGCAACTTTAGTCCAGGTAAATGAATATGGCGGATTTGCAAGGGAACCGATCAACTTCGTGCCTGAAAAGAAATCGACTTTTGAGAGTATTCCATCCGAGTCCGCGGCACTTACCGCCAAATGCACGCTCGCGGAATCAGCCGTTATCACATCGTTATCCAGCGGCGTCGTAATTCTAACCGTCGGTGGAGTGTTATTCGTTGGGTAAAGTTGGTTCTGTGGAATGATTGCCTTAGCGGTCGAAGGACTGCTCCAGGAAAGTTGGGCGACTGCGCCTCCTCCGTTCTCGTAGTAGGCCATCCGGATGTCATAGTGCTGCCCAGCGACGAGGCTGAGGGTACCGGACGTTTCGGTCGGGCCTTGATCGACCCATTGGTTGACAATGAGTTGGTTGTTTACCCATAACCGCACGCCATCGTCAGTGTAGGGATAAAACGTATAGGGTTCGCTGAATTGCGGTTGAACTTGACCGGTCCATAGTGCGGTAAAACTATCCACGCTAATTTTCGGATCAGGCGAGCCGTTACCCCAGTCGAAATCGACCATTCGATCGACCTGCACCAAGGTCGGCGGCCCATTGGTGGTTTTCAATTGGTTCGACCAGTAATGCCCCAGCAAACCGACGCCGTTCCCCACCACATTGCTATTGAGGAATGTTGCACTTGCCAAAGCGCTGTCGATCAGGCCGGACTTCGTCGCGAACGCTTTGACCGCGCCTGAATTCGTAATCGCGAACGGCCCGGTGTAAAGGATCGAATTCGTGGTTGGGATAGTGCCGTCGATTGTATAATAGATTAGAGCTCCAGAAGTCGCAGTTGCAAGCGTTACGAGAACTGAATCGGTAAAAGCACCGCCGTCGGGCGATAGGGTCGGGGCTGCAACCCAGCCATCCGCCAAACCGAATGCGGAAACTTGATATTGCGCCCCCACATAGACCTTGCCGTTTGCGATGGTGGGAACGGTGAACTTAACAGCATTGCCCAGCCGATCGCGTGCGCCCGCCTGCGAGGTGTTATACAACTCCTTAGCCAGGTTGGTCGCATTGAATGCGTGGAGGATTCCTGGACCGTTCGCAAACGCATCATTTTGCAGTACCCAAACGATGGCATTGTTGGTTCCGTTGGCAGAAATACTCGGTGACGACCCCGGAAATCCATAGTTGCCCCCGGTCGCTTGTGAAATGGGAGTTGGTGTCAGCGCACCATTTGCAATGCGGAATGCTTTTAAATGGTCTCCGTAACCGCCGAGGTAATAGATGGTGTTGTTAAAGTATGCCGGAGCCCCAAAGGATCCCACGACAGTATTCGGAGGTGTGGATTGCACAATTTGGCTGTCGCTGCCAGATCGAAAGTGCCCCAGGTTGTCCCGATTCAACAAGTAAATCCGACCTTCCTTGCCTGACCCTATCAACAAATGAGGATGAGACGCGCTGCCGACCGAATCTGGAAGTACGAGATTCCCTCCCGAACCGAGATCGGTATCAGCCGAATTCAAGCTGTCCTGGTTGAAGGGCGTAAAAAAATCGGTGGGTGCCAGGACATTCCCGGGACTGTTCGTGCTCGATAGTTTGATAAAACTATCGCCCAGGCTATAAGTGGTAATGCTCGGATAGTTTGTGTTGAATGTCCCGTTGCCCGTCTCAAAATAAATATTGCCTTGCGAATCGGCCGCGGGACCCGTTCCACCCTGCCAAATGCCGCTCAAGCCGCCATTACGGCACGCATTAAAAACTCCAACTTGCTGTAACGTGCTTGCGTCATATCCCAAAACCCAACCGTGGTACGGTCCGTTGTCTCCGTGTGAAGCGAAGGCAATGTAGACGATTCCGTTGAGCAAAAGAAGACCGGGCCGGTTCATCTGTCGAAGTGAATTGAAGGGAACATGTCCGGCATTGTCGTTCCCATCGCCGGTCCCCGTAACCGTCGCCTGAATCAACATTGGGCTGCCCGGTTTTTCTGCTCCACTGCTCAGGTCGAGAGCATGTAATCGTTGCCGATAAGTTCCATTCTCTTTCGTTTTCGCCACGATGTAGATGGTCAAACTATTCTTATCGATTACAGGCGTGCTCGTAATTCCAATCTCCGGAACGATATCGCCCGAACCAACATCACCGTTGGGAACCGTGGTTATCCCTTTGGCCGCATCAAGGAAACTGACTTTCCAAAGCGGGGATGAATTGTTACCACTCGCGCTGTCGGCGTCGAACGCGTAGACGCTGTCATGTTCGGTGGCGATAAAGACTACGTTGTGAACACCCTTGTTGGTAATCGTAACGGTCGGAATGTACAACGGCTGCGCGTAAACGTAGCCATCCACGGGAAAGGAAAAAAGCCTGCCAAACGTGCTGGTATTGACGTTTGCAAGAGTCAGAACCGTTTCGTTCGTATTCTGCCCGGTCCGCGCGTTGTCATTATGCTGGGTCCAGATACTGACTTGAGCAAAAACAGAGATGGAGAAAACGTTGAAGCTTGCCATCAGTAACGCCAAGAAACATTTGTTTCGGCAGGATAATGATCTGGCCTGAGAGAAATGGAAAATCAACCGGATTTTTGAGAGGGCAGTTTTCATCTGGCAACAATGGGGAATCGGTCAAGATTGCTGGTCCGCCCGATTAACTGGATCGCTCCGCCAGGATCGGGTTCGAGTGCCGCACGCACGTAAGTCTCGTCCGTAAAGTGAATCCGGTTCTCGGGCCGCCAACAGCGAAGCATCGAGAACAGCGACTCTACCGCCTCTCGCAGTTGCTTTGTAAAATGAAACTGAAACATGAACGCAGAATAATGTAAAAATAGCCCCATTGGCCATATCGTCAAACTCCGCCGCATGACAGAATTGTCACCTGTCAGAAATTACTGTTCAGCCAGTTCGGTCTCTCGTAAACGGGCGCACTATACCAATCCAACATCCTTTTGTTTTTCCGAACCGGGGAAGGAATGCCGTCCATCCGAGTCGTCTCCTGAACCCCTTTTCCCACTTCCAAACTGAGCCATAATTTACAAAAGTAATTGTGCGGCCTTCCGCTGTTAATTCCTTCGTAAAAGCGTTCCGGAGTTTTTCTCTTCGGCCTTCGGTGAAAAAAACCGTTCCAACTCTGGCGGTGCTCATCTCTTCGGTTGAGTAAAAACCCCCGTCGCCAATGATCATGTCCGCGACGAATTTGAGTCGGCTCAACTCGGAAGGAGTGGTCACGACCGTTAATCGTTGCAGGCCAGAACTGCGCAAATTCTTGCGAAGGACGCTTAAGCAATAAGGATCTGTTTCGGTGGAAACCAATTCACTGACCGCACACGGATGGCTCAACACGGTTTCCGTAATTGTCCCAATACCCGCGCCAAGTTCCAACACTCTGGAGGGTTTAAATACTCGCAAGCAAGCAGTCAAATACTGCAATGATACCTCACTCGCGATATGTTCGGAGCCCGATTTCCTGGAGAAAAGCTCGTAAATTTCTTTTGCAAAATGGCAATCCTCAATTGAAACGGAAATCGAATGGTTCATGAGCTGGAATGAGTCGGCGATTCTGACATGCTCTGAGCCCCTTTTTCTATTGATGAGGAAGGGCCACTACATCCAGCGGATAGACCCAGTTCCCGGCCTTCTGGGTCCATGAATCCTGCGGTGTGCAGTAAGAAAGGAAGCCTGCATTCATAATCCGTTTCACGGGCCCACTTTAATCATCCAATTATGAACCCCACGCTCTCGCGAGCATGACAGTTTAGTCATTCTTACAGCCCAAATGTAATCAAAGGCGGTTCCCAATTTAATTGCCCGGGGGTGCAACCTGGAACCCTGTAACCTTTGGGAGTGAAAGAACGTCTCCACTTTACGGACAACCCATTTTGATTCGTATTGAATGCGGATCAGAATATTTCCTGGAAGTGCGCGGATTGGACAACTGAAGCAAAACTTATGAACTACCCGAATCAATATTTACGTCTTTTATTTGTGCAAGCGATCGCCGTTTTGAGTACGTCCTGCTTTGCCGAAACATCTCCAGACGCAAAGCCTTACAAAATCGTTAACACCGCTCAAACCATGGGTATCGGAGGCATTGATTATGTCTTTGCGGACAACGATGGGCGTCGACTCTATATTCCACGTGGCACGCAGGTGCTGGTATTTGACCTCGACACGCTTAAATCGGTCGGATCGATCACAAATGCTCGGGCACGTGGCGTAGCGGTAGACTCCAAATCACATCATGGGTTTTGCAGTAGCAGTCCCGTTGTGATGTGGGACACCAGAACACTGGAAACGATCAGAACCATTGACGTACAAGGCCGTCCGGACGGCATTCTCTTTGAACCAGCGACCGAACGGGTCTATGTTTTCAGCCACAGCGCGCCCAATGCCACAGTGCTTGATGGGAAAGATGGCTCGGTTGTCGGCACGATCGACCTCGGTGGCGCACCGGAGCAGGCCGCCAGCGACGGACAGGGCCATCTCTATGTTGCCATTGAAGACAAGGACAACATCGCGGTCGTGGACGTTAAGACCCTCCAGGTGACCGCGCGCTATGACCTCGCTGGGAAAGGCCGCGGACCTGCTGGCTTGGGTCTGGACGTGAAGAACCACATTCTTTTTGCCATGTGCCACAACCCGCAAACGTGTGTAGTGCTCAACGCCGATGACGGTAAAATCCTCGCCACTCTGCCTATTGGGAGAGGCACGGATGGCGGAGGATTTAATTCCACTACCATGGAAGCATTCAGTTCGCAGGGTGACGGCACGTTGACCATCATCAAGGAGATCAGTCCCACCAGTTTTGAAGTGGAACAGACCGTGCAAACCAAATCACGCGCTAAAACCTGTACGTTGGATACGAAGAACAACCAGATTGTCCTGATCACAACGGAACCGTCCCAGACTCCTCCACAGGCAGCGGATACCGCCGCCTCCTCTGCGTCAGCCAAGCCAAGTCCCACCCCAGGCACAGCCGAGGTTGCGAGATCAGCCCCATCGGCAGCCGCTGGCGGCCGAGGTGAGGGCCAGCGTGGCGGTCGCGGCGGGGCCGGTCCGTCACTGCTGGATATTTTGGTTGTCGGCCGTTAATGGGCTGAGCGCGTTATGCAAGGCGAACCGGGAGCGGCCGAATTGTGACAGTTAGGCACCTCCAAGTAATCATAGATTACCCATTCCGTAGATGAGCACCCTGAATGCGGGTGTTGGTGCGGGAAGATAGATGTTGTGAGTACCCGGATCGAGCGCCATGGTGCGCGCTCCCACCACGGTTTTGAGCGTTTGAGCCACCGTTAATTTTTCACCGAATTCTTTGGCGATGGTGACGGTTCCCTCTTCGCCGTTGGAACTAAAGGCGAGTTGGGTTCCTGGATCGAACGCATTCGCGTCCACGCCCGCTCCGATCGGCACGGTGGCGAGGACTTTGCCCGTTGAAGAATCGATCATCACCATCTTCTTGTTGTCACACCCGAGGAAGAGCCGGTGATGTTCCGGGTCA
>JAQGOX010000824.1 GCA_028293365.1 Verrucomicrobiales bacterium
GCCAGACACGGAGCGGAACGGATGAGTGAAGCTGCTGCGTTACAGGCCGTTGGTCAGGTCGGCGGTGCTGCCGTCCAACAAAAGTATGGACTGAATCCCCAGGTGTTCGAAGTCGCCTACGGCGCGGCTACCAAGGTCGGAAGAGAATTACCCCACAGCCGAAAGCAGGAGTCGGAAGCCGACCATATCGGGTTGGTTTACATGGCTCGCGCCGGATACAATCCAACTGCGGCTGTCGCCTTTTGGCAGCGGTTTTCCGACTACAATAAAAAAGCTGGCGGCTCGGCCGGCCCGGCATTTCTCAGAACGCATCCGTTGGACGACGTTCGCATTGAACAGCTCAAACAGTGGCTGCCGGAAGCGCAGAACCAATATCATCCAAAATAGGGCGGCAAACGAAAACTCCGGTGCGTTTCCTAAAAAAGGCTCGCCCGGCTATTCGTCAAGAAACGCGGTTAATGGGCTCGTGGGGCTGGCATTTAAATGTGATGGGGCGAGGCCGATTTCATACGCAGCACGGCCTGCCTCAACTGCCGCTCTGAAAGCGATTGCCATTCGAACGGGATCGTTCGCTACGGCAATTGCGGTATTGACCAGCACCGCATCGGCACCCATTTCCAGCGCTTCCGCCGCCTGGCTTGGTGCGCCAATTCCAGCATCCACGATTACGGGAACCGTGGCTTGTTCAATGATAATCCGGATTTGATCCCGGGTTTGAATCCCGCGATTCGATCCAATCGGAGAACCAAGTGGCATGACCGTAGCGACGCCGATATCCTGCAGCCTTTTAGCGAGAACGGGATCGGCGTTTATATAGGGCAGAACCACAAAACCTTCCCGCACGAGGATTTCAGCGGCTCGAAACGTCTCTACCGGGTCCGGTAAAAGATAGCGCGGGTCGGGGTGGATCTCCAATTTCAGCCAGTTCGGCAAGCCGGCTGCGACGGCCAGACGCGCCAAGCGAATGGCCTCCTCGGCATTCATCGCCCCACTCGTATTTGGCAGCAGCAAATACTTATCTGGATCGATGAACTCCAGGATATTCGCGAATGGATCTTTCTTTCCGGTGAGGTCGGCGCGGCGGAGAGCGACCGTCACAATCTGGGCGCCGCTTGCCTCCAGAGCGGAGCGCATGAATTCGGGGGAGGAAAACTTCCCCGTTCCCAGTAATAAGCGGGAGTCGAAATTCCGTCCGGATATCGTCAAAAAGCTTGCAGCTAAACTCATCGCGGCAAAAGATAAGCAGCCAGCGCTGTTTTACAATGCAGCAATCAAACGATCGGACCTATAACGAACCAACGAGTTATTGCATCACGAAGCGGTCTGAATTGAGCATTTGGTCCAGAACTACTTCCACGTTGGTCAGTTGGAATGGTTTTGAGAGGTGTCGATTCCCGATCCTCTTTAAAAAGGCGACGGTATCGGGATTGACCACGTCACCGGTGAGGAAAACGATGCGGCGAGCCATTTCAGGTTGAATCTGGCAAACTGCTTCATAAAACTGCTGCCCGTTCATGCCGGGCATGCGGAAGTCGGAAAGAATCACATCGAAACTGCGCTCCCGCAAGATTTCGATTGCGTGCTTCGGCAAATTACAGAGAGTTGCCGAATACCCAAGGATTTCGACCATTTCTCCCAATAATTCCGAAATCGAACTTTCATCGTCGAGGATGAGGATTTCTGCGCAATGAGTTGGTTTATCGAGCACGTCGAAGGAGGGGTTTAGGGTTATCATTTTTTTATTGGTATGGCTGGCTGGCGGTAGCAGCGCAAATCATCGAATGGAATCGTCGCTGCGGGCTTGCCATTTGTTGACAGGAGCTTTTCGGCGAATTACTGAAGGAAAAATTCCGCGCGGCAGTGTCCGGAGCCTTTAGATCGCAATTGGAGAGTTTGAGAGTCACAATTGGATCAAGGCATGCGTGCTAGTATCACTGCAAAAGCGGGGCAGATTGGGTTGAGGCAAAGAAATGCTTTGCCGCCAATGTCAGCGATTGCTTGTCCAGAACGGTGGCGACCAATTGTTTGTTGTGGCCATCGAAGACAAATTCAGAAGCGGAACTCCAGGTGGTCCCGAACGATTTCGCGACCTTTTGCGCAATTTCAGGAATTGAATCGGCCGATTTTACCACGGAGCAATGAGAGTGGCGCTTATTGTAATCAAGATAGGAATGGGTTTCTTCGATATAACAAACCACATGGACAATCCCAGGCATGCGAATGGCAATCAGCCGAGGAGTGTAACCCTTTTCCCGGAGCACGGTCGCAGCCAACGTGGCGTAATCATCGCAATCGCCTGATTTTGTCGAAAGAAAAACCTCCGGGTCCTGTATTTCCGCGTGAAAAACAAATTGAAAGTCCCGGAAGGATGCCGCGAACTGCTCCGGGGTCAGATTCGGACGAGCGCGCAATTGGTTCAGCGTAACCTCAGTCCCCTTTACGCTCACATTAATCAAAAGCGCCAGGAAGACCACATGTCCGACTTTCAGCAACATATTCATCGCCCTATTAGCAAATGGAATGCCAAGGGTTTTGACTAGTAAAAAAGCAGGGAATCTACGAGCCGTTCAGCAGGCAGCCAAACCTACGCTGCCCATAAAATGTACATGTATTGAACAAATCGGGACGGATGCCCGTTTAGCCCGGTAAACCGGAGATTTAGCGCGAGGATTTGCGCTTTGCGTTTAGGCGTTTGCCTCACAATACTCTGTTTGTGCAAAGGACTGTTACAGAGTTGACCAATGAACTGATCGCCTCGTACGCGCGAGTTGGGGGGATTAACCGCCTCGATGCTGTAAATCTGCCTTCGAAGAGCGCAATCACAAACATCACCATCGACCTGTTACGCCTGCTGTTCCCTGGTTTTTTTGACGAGCAACCGATCCACTCGCACGATATAAAAATGGAGACGGCCAACCGGATGGATTCGGTGCAGGGGCGAATCGAGGACGAGGTTTACAAAAGTCTCGAATATTCAAAGGTTGAACCGCGATTGCTTCGCCCGCGAGCCCATGAATTGACTTTGGAGTTCCTCAGCAAGCTACCCTGCATACGGGAGCTTTTGCAGACCGATGCTGAAGCTGCTTTCAATGGTGATCCCGCAGCGCTGAGCAAGGATGAGGTCATCGTCGCATATCCGTTCATTGAAGCGATTGCAGTGCAGCGACTTGCTCATGAGCTATACCTGCAAAATATTGCGCTTATTCCCCGTATCATGAGTGAATGGGCGCATGCGCGCACCGGGATTGATATGCACCCAGGGGCGCAAATTGGCTCGCATTTTTTTATCGATCACGGCACCGGCACGGTCATCGGTGAGACCTGCAAGATTGGGAATCACGTCAAGATGTACCACGGCGTTTCGCTGGTGGCCAAATCGTTATCGGCGGGGCAATTGCTGCGGGGAATAAAACGACATCCCACTATTGAAGACAATGTGACGATCTACGCGGGTGCAACGATCATCGGAGGTGAAACGGTGATCGGCGCCGGATCAACGATCGGCGCGAACGTATTCATGATGCAGAGCGTTCCGCCGAACTCACTGGTGATCTATGAGGAAGTCAATGTGAAGGTAATCGACAAAAATGATCGCCGGGTTACGGGGAAAACAGATTTCCAGATTTGATTCGTTAGTCGGCGAAACGCCAGGTTGATTGGGTGTCGCGCTTTAATGGCAGGTTCAGCATGCCTGCACGGATCAATTCCACGGGGATGGCGTTATAGGTGAGCACCGTATCGTTGAATTGCTTCTCGGACATTTTGCCTGCGACCACGAACTCATTGTGGAGAGCACGCAATTGCATCCCGCCGATCATATACGCAATCTGGTATAACGGGCTGTAATCACCGCCGATAAAACGACGGACTTCGCTCGTAGCGCCGAGCTTTTCGTGGCCGACGCGTTCGATCAGAAAATCGACCATTTCTTTCGGAGTCATTTCGCCGAGATGAAATTTGAGACTGACGATAATTCGCGCGCAGCGATGCATGCGCCAGAAGAGCATGCCGATGCGATCTTCCGGATTTTTCGCATAACCGAGATCCCAGAGACGCGTCTCCCAATAAAGAGCCCAACCTTCGACCACGAAGGGAGTGCTAAAAAAGCTTCGGTAACTACGGTTCCGTGCCGCGACGTACATTTGCAGATGATGACCGGGGATTAATTCGTGGGCGGTGGTGATGCGTGTGAAATGCCGGTTATTGCCGCGCATGGCCATGAGTTTATCGTCGTGTTTCATTTCCTCCTTGGCGTAGGCAACGAGCATCTTTTGACCACCATACGCGACGTAGGGCATTGATTTTTGTGCGTCGGGCGAGAGCATTGTGAGGCGCCAGGTTTCCTCGCATAGAGGTGGGACCGTGACGAGATTGTTTTGTTTGACGAAATCAATCGCCTCGCGTGCGGCATCCCGAACGAAGTCGTCCTGATGACCCGGAGGAGCGAAGTCACCCTTTACCTTCGCCAATGCTTTTTTCCAATCGTCGCCGAAGCCCATTTCGGCGGAGGCTTTTTTCATCTCGGACTCGCACCAGGCGAACTCTTTTTGACCGATGGCAACGAGTTCCTCGGGCGAATATGGGATGAACTGTGTTGCGATATTCTCCTTCAGCGCCTCAGCGCCGACGGGATCGCCAATCAAGGGATCTTCATCTTTGCCTTTGATGCCAGCCACTTCTTCGCGCAGATATTTCTCAAATCCTTCCAAAGCGGATTTGGCTTCTTCGTGCGGCTTCCGAACCCACCAGGAAAAATCGGGCTGATAACCGTCATAAAACTCAAACCAGCGGTTCATCGTTCCTCGAATCTCGGACAGGGCCTGCGCGGCTCGTTTGGCCAGCACCGGTGTGAGTTTGATGGGTACTAAAGGCTCCGACTTTGGCTCGGTACTGGTTGTGGCGACCTTATTGGTGCTCGAATCCTTTTTGTCGTCTTTTTTTGCCCCCAGTTCCACTCGTTCGCGGATTTTTTTAATGAGGGCGGTTACGTCCGATATTTTACCGGCGGCAGACTGAGAATCCATCGGTTCCATTTTGGAACGCGCTATCTCAAGCTCTTGAATGGGGGTGCGAAATGAAATGAGCTCCTTGAGTTCGAGCATCCGTTTCCGCGCGAGGGCAGTTTCCTCGGACTCTGAATTCAGTTCATTCGACAGTAAGAGATAGTCGATTTTCCCTTGCTGATTCAGATCATCAAAATTCGCGGTCCCGAGTTGGGTCCTGCGATTTTCGACGAATTTCTCCAGTCGATTCTGGCGCTGGTCGGACCAGGGGAAATCATAAAAACTGGAAATGCTATCGTGATCGACTTCGAAAACGCGAACTGTCTCCGAGAATTCACCCGGGCTATTTGTGATGCTTGAGGGCCATTCAACATTTTCCGCGGATACCGAAATCGCGACCAGCGTGGAGAGTGCAACAAAAACGCGCTGAACAATTCCCTTCATATAGTTTGCAGAAGTTCCGACGAACAATTCGATTACGATTCAGCGGCTTAAAAATTGAATTGATCAATATTCTCTTTGTCGAAAATGAACGGTTTGCCGAGAAGGATGTTATCGCCCTGAATTTCGACGTCACCGAGCCGGCCTGCCTTGTAGGTTTTCGCACCGGGCTTCAATGTGCCTTCGGCAACCGACTTTGCAGCCTGGATCGTGAGGTAACCGAGATCGATGGTCTTCCAGAGAATCACGGATTGGGTGACATCGTCTTTGAGATATTTGCGATTTTCGTTGGGCAATCCGAGGCCGATAACTTTGACCTTACCTACTTTCCCCGCTTGTTTGACGGCTTCGGCTGAGCCGGGGACGGCGGGGGAGCAAATGGCCATGATCAACTTCAGATTGGGATAGGCGCTCAGCAGAGCGGTCGCTTCGCTCTGAGCTTTGTCCTTAAGATCGTCAGAGGGACGAAGTGCGACCATCTTCATGTTGGGATGGTCGGAGACACGGCGAGCTTCGATGCGCTTTTGCCATTCGTTCATATTGGCTGCGGTGAGGGAGGCGGTAATGATGGCGAATTCGCCGGTGTTTTCGCAGAGGCGGGCCGCTTCATCCATCAGAGTGAATCCGATACCTTCCGGAGTGGCCTGGTTCACAAAGAAATCACGGGCGTCAGTGTCGGCATC
>JAQGOX010000281.1 GCA_028293365.1 Verrucomicrobiales bacterium
CCCCTGCACCCGATTACCCTTACGCCAGCTCAGGTTGGTGAACTGCATCAGAAACTTGGCGACGTTCGGCACAATATCAACAACCATTTGGCTTTGATCGTGGCGGCCGTCGAATTAATCCGCCGCAAACCAGATCTTTCGCCTAAATTCATCGAAAGTATCGGACTTCAGCCCGAAAAGGTTCTTCAAGAGTTGAAGGCTTTTACTCAGGGGTTTGAATCTCAACTTGGAATCACGAACGATGCGCCGAAGCGAGAACCCAGGGAGTCAGATGCTCGGATGTAACCTTTACAACGCGCGGATGTCATAAGAACTTGGTCGGATATGAAGTTGAATCGATTTATCTTGTTGGCTGCTCTTGCCAGTTTGCCAGTTTGTTGCGCCAGTGCGGCGGATGTTTTGCGGCCGCCTGCGACTACGAATTCCGGTCCCGTCAAACCGATCGGTTCGCCTGCCATGCGCCCATCGCTCAATCCTGAAGCAGGTTTCACCGAGGCGCAAAGCAAAGCCTTTAAATCCGCAGTCGAAGGTTCGCGCGAACAAATGGCCAGCCTTTGGCAAACACTTCGAACGGACAGGCGAGACTTGGAGAAACTGACAACCGCCGAGAAAGTGGATGAGGCTGCAATTCGGGCCAAATCGACTGAAATAGGCCGGATTGAAGGCGATCTCGCCCTGATTAAAGCGAAAGCGCTTGCGCAGTTGCGACCCCTGTTTTCCACACAGCAAATGGAACGTCTGGCGCGCAATCCACAATTGAACGGTTCACCCTACCTGCCCCCGCGAACTCTTGGCACCAATGAGATGAAACTTCGTCCTCAATTGCAGCGCTCGACGAACTCTGCACCGCCGACGCTCGCTCCTGCGGTTAAGTAACCGTGGTGGGGTAGCTGAATAAGGATGGCGATGGAGTTGTCCGATTCAGATCTGATTGCCGCTGCTCTTAAAGGGGATCACGGAAGTTACGAAACTCTGATTCGGAAATATCAGCCGCGTATTTTCGCGACTGCTCGCCGTTACGCCCGCCGGCCTGATGAGGTTGAAGATATCGTTCAGGAAATCTTCACCAAAGCGTGGCAAAAACTTGCTTCTTTTAGAGGCGAAGCTCCGTTCGAGCATTGGCTAATGCGGTTGGCTGTTCGCACCTGCTATGATTTTCTCCGAGCCCACCAGCGAAATCGGGAGGCGAATATGTCCGACATCGGCCTTGACGAATTGGATTGGCTGGAAAAATGGGATGGCGGTGCTTTTGAGGCTGCCGAACAATCATCCGCTGCTCGCGAACTTGTTCATTCAGTCCTTGAGCAGTTGACGCCGGCAGCCCGCCTCGTCATTACTTTGTTGGAGATCGAAGACCGTTCTGTCAAAGAGATCGCTCAATTAACCGGATGGTCAGCACCGCTGGTAAAAGTGAGAGCGTTTCGGGCTCGGGCTGAAATGCGCAAAGTGCTCGAAAAAATGTCGCGGACGAAGTAATTGTAACCACAGAGACCTAAAACTCGTCTGAATATTTAGTATGGACTCAGAACACT
Source organism: Verrucomicrobiales bacterium (assembly GCA_028293365.1). Lineage (GTDB taxonomy): Bacteria > Verrucomicrobiota > Verrucomicrobiia > Limisphaerales > SXQI01 > JAQGOX01. The sequence goes on from JAQGOX010000281.1 coordinate 1,533, forward strand.
TGCACAGGAAATTGATTGCGGCCGCGCGAGCGCTGCCGGTCGATCAGGAAGCGCCATTTTGTTTTGAGAAACGAATCATCGCGAATCTCGGTACGATTCCTCGCCCGGATTTCATGGGGTGGCTCGCTCAAACGTTATTCAAACCAGCAGTTTTCTTTGTTGGTGTCATGATGCTTACTGGAGTGTGGACTTACGTTCATCCCGCCCCACCCACGGCCGAAAATGATGTGCCCGAAATTGAGAACGCTATTTGGGCGCCGCTCGATTCTCTCGGTGAAGCGGTATGAAGGTTTGGGCCGTATTCCTGCTGGCCGTGGTCATTTTTTTTGCGGGCGCAATTACCGGCGGTCTCGTGGTTGGGTCCCGGCCACGCCAGCAGCCGGTCGCGCAGTTGCCGCCCATTCCTTTGCGGCCTCAATTGCGTATGGAATTCCTGCACCGCATGGATCGTGAGCTTCGATTGACGACGAACCAGTACCAGCACATAGAAGCCATCATTCGCTCGAGTCACGAACGGATGCAGAAACTTCTTGAGCCGATCACTCCTCAAGCACAAGAAGAAACACGCAACGTGAAAAAGGAAATCGCGGCGGAACTTACGCCCGAACAGGAAAAAAAATTCGAGGAATTGCTTAAAGCTCGCCGCGGAGACTCTTCGAAACGACGCAAGCGCGACGATCACGCAACCAATTCCGTTCTGCAAAAGGACCATTCCGGAAGCCAGCCGTAAGTCGAATCAGATCGGCTTTTTCGTCGCGATTACAATCACTTCAAACTCCGGTTGAATCCGCAGTCCGATCGCCCGAATCAACTTGAATCCGATCTCTCCGGTTCGCGTCTGCACAGCGCGTTGCGCCGCGAAGCGGTCAAATCGAAACTTGGCCAGGCGTCCCTCAACCAGGCGGAATCCGCAGTCCTGTACCAGATTGCCGAGGGTTTGCACGTTCCACGAATATAAATGGTGATTCGGTTCTTCCGGATTGTAATTTCGGTAACGTCCTTCCTTCTCGTAGGGCACAAACAAGAGCAGCTTTCCTTCGGACTTCAATAATCGTCTCATCTCTTTCAGTGCCTGGGATGGTTCCAAAAGATGTTCCAAAGTGTGGTGACAGATCACAACGTCGATTGACTCAGCGGGAAGGGAATTCGGCGATGCGCACAGCTCAACGCGAAGCTCACGCAAGCTTTCATGGGTAGATTCGGCGATCTCGAAAGCTATTCTACGGGCGCAATTCAGCGAAGCCAAATTCCATCCGTAACCCGCTCCATACTCGAACACAACATCATTTGGCATGACGTAGGGTCGAATTTTCCGTGCACGGCTCCGTGATACCCATTGAACTGCAACTGCGGGAATACCCCGTTTTTTTTCGTGATAAGCGCGGCCCGCTTCACCCTGATATCGGGCGGTTGTGGAATCTTGAGGCTCGGGCATAACGAAAGGTGAAATCAAATAGCCTGCAATCCAATCACAAAATGAAAAACGCGCGAATTCTCCCTCAAAAAAAGAAGAATCGCTTTAAACGGATTGAAGCTGGAACAGGCAGTCTATGCCAAAGTTCCCAATGCTAGCCGCAACCGCACTGTGTGTCATGCCGTTAGCCTCGCCAGGAGGCCGGAAAAACGATGTTCTGTGCGATTGTTTTTGACCGCGATCGAGAGAGCTTTCTTTTGGCCAACCAGGACAACGAGCTTTTTGCCGCGGGTGATGCCGGTATAAACGAGATTTCGTTGCAGAAGCATGTAATGTTGAGTCGCCACCGGGATAACAACGGCAGGGAATTCTGAGCCTTGTGATTTATGGATGGTGATCGCATAGGCAAGGGAAACTTCGTCCAGTTCTCCGTAATCGTAAATGACCTCACGCTCTTCGAACCGCACCGTAACCTCCCGCTCAATAGTGTCGATTTTGACTATTTGTCCGATGTCTCCGTTGAAAACGGCTTTATCGTAATTGTTTTCGGTCTGAATTACCTTGTCACGAGGTCGAAATTTCCAGCCAAATTTCTCCAATAACGGTTCATCCATGCGTTCTGGATTCAATTCGTTCTGCAACCGCACGTTCAGTTCGCGAATTCCCAGAGAACCACGGTTCATAGGGGAGAGAACCTGGACATCACGGATTGGATCGAGCCCAAATTTGGCCGGTATCCTCTTTTTGACCATTTCGACGAGGGTTGCCGCTATCTGATCGGGCTCTTCGCGTTCAACGAAAAAGAAATCTGAATCGTTGCCGCTGGCTGCAACCTCCGGCAGTCCACCTTCGTTAATCCTGTGAGCATTTGTGATGATTCGGCTGTGAGCTGCCTGGCGAAAAACCTCAGTTAAACGCACCACCGGAACAACCCGGCTTTCGATCAGGTGGCGCAAAACCATCCCCGGTCCAACAGACGGTAATTGATCAATGTCACCGACCATCAGCAAACTGGCGTTTTTTGGAAGTGCCCGAAAAAGATTTGCCATGAGCGAGACGTCCACCATCGAGGTTTCATCGACGACCAGGAGATCACAGTCCAGCGGGCTTTCTTGATTCCGTGCCGTTCTTCCGGTTCCGGGTTGGAATTCCAGCAGCCGATGTATTGTTTTTGCCTCCACTCCGGTGGTATCGGAAAGGCGTTTTGCCGCTCGTCCCGTCGGTGCGCAGAGAAGACATTTTACATTTTTCGCCCGGAGTATTAGCAGGATTGCATTTACGAGAGTCGTTTTTCCTACTCCCGGGCCGCCCGTAATAATCAGCACTCGGCTCGTAAGGGCCAGCTTTAGAGCGTCACGCTGGCTTGGCGCGAGTTCTTTTCCAGTCTTTTGCTGGCACCAGGCGACTGCTTTTTCGAAGTCGATAGGTGGAAAGTTCGACGCTGAATTACGGAGCCGGCCGATCTGTTCCGCAATGGTTTCCTCCGCTCGCTTAAGATTTGGCAGAAACACCAACTCCTGGCCCTGGATCTCCTCGCGCACCAGGTCATTGCCGCCAAGCGTTCGTTCCAAAGCATCCGTGACGATTTTTTCCTCCACTCCCAGAAGCTTGCATGATTCCTCTTTGAGCAGATCGATTGGCAGGCCGCAATGCCCCTCTCCAGTGGCTTGCTGCAGGATATAGCTCAAACCGGCACAGGCGCGGAGAAGGGAATCGAAAGAGATGCCGATCTTTTGGGCGATCTGATCTGCCGTTTTAAACCCAATACCGTGAATATCACGGGCCAGCGCATACGGGTTCGTGCGCACTTTCTCAATCGCATTCTCGCCGTAAGTCTTGTAGATCCGAACCGCGCGACTGGTGCTCACGCCCTGGCTGTGCAGGAATACCATGATATCACGTATTATTTTCTGCTCTGCCCAGGCATCCTTGATTTGCTTGCGACGTTTCGGTCCGATACCATTTACATCTTCGAGGCGCGCGGATGCTGTCTCGATGACATCGAAAATCTTCTCCGAAAACATCGCCACCAGTTTCTTTGCGTAAATGGGGCCAATACCCTTGACCATTCCGCTGCCGAGATATTTTTCAATGCCTTCTCTCGTGGTTGGTGCCGTGCTGGTTAAAATTGCCGCCCGAAATTGTAGACCGAATTCGCGGTCCCGAATCCATTGTCCTTCAGCGGTGACCCATTCACCTGCGTTGACTGACGGAAGCGATCCGAGCACGGTGATTTCGTCTCGGTGACCCTGCGCTTTAACTTTGAGCACCGCGAAACCGTTCTCTTCGTTAAAGAAGGTCACACGTTCGATCAAACCGGAGAGGCTCTCCGGATGCGCCACTGGTTGTTCGTTTCGCAATGTGACGATTCTGTGTGGTTGCTGCCTGAGTTGGCAAGCATGACGACCCTGACGCTGAAACAGCGAAATTGACCGCTACTGAAAATCGCCGAACCTTAACTTGTTGTTTTTGACTGCAACGCATAGTTTCGGCTACTGGAAACCGGAAAAGACCATGAATGCACATTCTCTAAGAACGGTCGCGGTGGCGCTTCGAAAGCGCAGGCGTCCTGGATTAGTTTCGTGGTTGATTTTCGCCGTTGGCTTACTCGTTGCGAGTCTCATTCCGTTCATCGGCTGGCTGGCGGCTGGCACTTTTCTTTTACTCTTCCTGCCCGCCGCAATTGGCAGCTTTTTGGGTTGGTTCCTTTCATGCCGAAGGCTCTCCCCAAGAAAACGGTGGTTTTGAAGCGGACGGCCTCGTTGGAGTCAAGCGTGTCAAGTTTGCGACGCTGAAATCTTCGTGCGAATTCTCACTTGCCAAGCCGTCGCGAGTTTAGCACGTTATCACCGCTTTATGCGCGGTTAGCTCAGTGGTAGAGCATTACCTTGACACGGTAGGGGTCACAGGTTCGAAC
>JAQGOX010000285.1 GCA_028293365.1 Verrucomicrobiales bacterium
AAGTTTCCACAGCACTCTTCCGAATTTCTCAGGAATGCCTCACCAACATTGCGCGTCATGCCCACGCCACAACTACACAGGACTGGGACCTCGTCCTGTTGGACATCAATATTCCCGGCCGAAATGCCTGGAACTGCTCAGTGAAATCAAACGACTTCGTCCGCGCACACCGGTGCTCGTCGTGAGCGCCTATCCCGAAGAGGAATTCGCCATAAAAAAACTTGTATGAATAGCTAGGACGGACACTTGCCCCGCCTTGCTGGAACCACTTTTCCGCCCCGGCCACATTTTTATGCCGGCTCCAGATCCAACGCAGTCTTTCTGCTCCTGATGGGGCAATTTAGGCTCGGCGCCATCGGCGATGGACTGCATTAGCTTGTTTGGCGATCAGGTTTGAGTAAAATCCAACCGTCCCATCATGAAAAAGATACGAGATCAGAGCAAAGTTCTATCTTCCCCTGTCGGAAACTTGAAATATTACGAGAAACCCGGTTGGCTGCTGCTCCCTGCCATCTACTTTCTCGGCTTGCAGCCGCTCCTTCTTTTTCTCGTGCCACTGGTGCGTTACGACGAATTTCGCCTCCCCGCCGTGGATTCCACTTTTCTCCTCACCCTTTCGGCGAGTGCCTGGCGAAACCTTTTTATTACCTTCTTCGGGATCAGAGCAGGACTAAAACTTCTGCAAAGAGATCAGGATGCTGCAGTGGTCACACAACGCTATCTCGTGTTTTCCCTGCTGTCATCAGTCTTCTTGTTGCTTTTGCCCTTCGTGATTCCGTTTCACTCCTTTCTCAGAAAACCGATCAGAATGGAACTGGCGCAAGGTTTCTTTGAGGCTGCCTTGATCCTCGTTCTCTGGACCATTTACGCTTTTTTATCCGCCCAATCCGCTCGCAATGAGGCTGTCGGCCGAACCGACCAAAACGCAGCAGGCCTCGGGTGGAAATCGTGGTCGGCCCGCGGGTGCATAGGGCTCATTTTGGTTGGTTCCGGCCTTTCTCTCGCGGCACTCTTCACAAAGCCTCTGGATATTTTTGAAGCCGCGTGGGACGGAGATGCTGGCGCGGTAAGAAAGTTCGTTAGGGCAGGAGTGGACGTAAACTCTACAACCTCCAAAGGCAATTCACCTCTTCACCTGGCGCAAACTTCTGAAATCGTTGAATTCATCCTGTCAACAGGCTCACAGGTGAAGGAGAGCTATCTCGTTTCATCCTTCGATCTTCTGGATCTTTCCGGGTTTGTTCAGAAACTGCGACTTGGTTCGAATGCTGTTTCATTGGCGTTGCGCAGTCAACTTTCTGCGACTCTCCTGGAAAAGGTATCGAATGCTCAAATACCCGTCGAGGATCTCCGATTAGACCTAATCGAGGAATTGAACCGCTTTATCGTCACCGGCCATTCCTGGCCGGACGAAACATTTCCGGGAATGGCTCTTTCAAAATCAACATCGGATCTGCGCGGTCGAATCACCAGTTCGCTCGACATGATTCGTTTAAATCGGCTGTTGCTCGACGATGCTTTTCCGGCGCAAATTGGCAGGACCGGAATCGATATCCGAAACGCGCTCCGCGAAACTCCCCTCCACCTGGCCGCATTCGATGCGCGCCTCGCGGTTAGCGCGTCGTTGATCGAACACGGAGCCAGTGTGAACACAACCAACCGGTTTGGTCTTACCCCTTTGGATCATGCCCTGTTTGGAAAGTCCAAAGGGCGAAAAGGAGATTTCGACTCCGTGATTGCATTGCTCGAAAGCAAGGGTGCGAAAGCAAATTCTCTAGCCCTGGTGAATTCAAGGATTGAGAAAGTCGATTGGACAGAGCGGATGTTCAGTGCCTGCCGGAAGTGCTGGTTCGAACTCTTAGCGTTGCGGAAATCGATCGCAGCGCTCCAAACGAAAGATGTTCACGAAAAAGTCTGAATGATCGCGGAGTCCTTCCTGAACCTGTCGCACCGTGCACGGCCCCTGGCGTCCAGAGGACTTTAAGAACGGAAACTCATCTTTGGTAGGATGAACGGATTTTTGACGAGACATTGTTGAAAATAGATTTGTACGAACCAGTTCGTAGTGTCAATGCGAAATGGTTCGTAGTAATCACATCTATTGTAGATTTTTATCCTTGAGGCACCCCCTTGCAGACCTTCGGCGGCTTCACACCGTTGACAGGTTTATGGGTGTCGGACATGAAAGTTACTTCTCGCGAGTTTCAAAGGAATTTTGCGCGGATGAAGGCGAAAGCGGCTGGGGGCGAAACTCTATATATAATGGCCGACGGAGAGGAGTTTGCGTTCCATATCGTGAAGCCTAAAACCTGGCAGGGAGCTCTTAAAGGGAAGGCCCGGATTATGGGCGATCTTTTTGCCACCGAGTTGGATTGGGAGAGCGGAAGGTGACCCACCTGCTTGATACGCACGCCTGGATTCAACGAGCGCTCGGTGAGGAACTTCCGCCTTTGGTGGATCAAACATTCAATCGGCACGCAAGCACCCTTGCACTTGCTGACATCTCGCTTTGGGAAGCGGCGAAATTAGTGGAGTTGGGCCGACTGCAGCTTTCCATTTCACTTGGCGAGTTCTTCCGGATGGCAATCACGACGGAGTTGACGGTTCTGCCAGTCACGCCGCGGATAGCCGAAAGAGTGGCGACATTGGAAAAGTCCGGGTTCCACAAAGACCCGGCGAATCAATTAATTGTGGCGACCGCGCTCGTACATGATCTCCGTCTCATTTCGGACGACAGCCGAATCCGGCAGTGGGGTGGTGTACCGTTGCTATGGCGAACCGAACGCCGTTGATTTATCTGAGAACAGCGATGTTCGAGTGCTTTAACCGTATCAATAAGAGTGCATTCACGTTGTAATCGGTGGATTGGAATAAAATGGATGATGGCGAGGCGACCGCGGACGAGTAACGACCCAAAAACCCAGCTCTGACCCGTGGTTAGCAGTTGTGGCCGGCTTATCGCCAGGCATTCAATTCACTTTCCATCGCCCACACTGGGAACAACGAGGAGCAGCAGGTAACTCTCTGGTCCGGGAGACTTGCTTTTCTGAGTCAGTGCAAATGTCGCGGTTTTGGGAATGGTGAAATAGAGCGGCGATGAGTGGATGGTGCGGATAAAAGTGGCCGGACCCGGACTTGTGCCATTTTTAAGAGTCACTTTTTCGCGGTCAGAGAGTTTGCCTGCGATGATCCAATGTTCATTGGAGAGTTCGGGCAGAAGTTCGATTGATTGGCCGATCAGCGTGGCCGACTGCTCCGCTGGATCTTTCGTCAGAACGTAGCCCCGGGCGTTGACCGAGAAGACGTTCTCTTGGCCGGGCACGTCTCCAATTTCCACCCGCGCGGCTTTGCCGAGAGACGTAGTGATCATCGGGGCGGCGATCAGTTTCGCGGCGGCATTTTGTCGCGCGCCTTCGATCAGAGTGCGCGCTTGCTCACGCGTCAGGGTCCAACTGGAAATGTCGTCGCTGCCGGAGTCAATTGGAGAATGGAGATTGAAAAGCGCGACAGGGTCGTTTGCGGTCTTAATGAAATACGCTTCCAACTTCACCGCGGGTTCCTGGAGTGTGTTGTTTACCTTCGGGGCAGGGTTGAGTTTTTCGGCCAATTGCGCCATTTCTTCGTCGCTGAAATTTCCATTAATGGTCAGGCTTCCGCCCGGAATCTGAGTGGCAATGCGCGGTGCGGAAACGATCTGTTGATTAATTACCACGGCCACTTGGTTTCCAATATTGTCTTTCGTGGCTTTGGAGAATCTTGCCGCTCCTTCGTTGTTCAATCGAACAAAGATCTCAGCGCGGCCGGAAGGGACGTCGTGGCTGACTTTCGCTTCGGTAACGTGGCTCTCGTCGACAATGATATCTTTCGAAACGCGAAGTTTCGCCGGGAATTGTTTATCGCGTAGAAAAGGCAACTCCTCACCACCTTCTTCAACGACCCTGCGCACCTGGAATAGATTTTTTGGACCGGGTGTTTGTGCGACTGCAGGGGGCCAACACCAGAATGTGAGGGTGCCCATCAAAACCAGCGAGCAGATAGAAACGGTCCACCCGCCCCTCCGAACGGGAGCGATTTGAGGCGCAAGGAGACGGGAAATGCGCACCTTAAGAGAACCGCCTCCTGCTCCGACCACGAGGAGCCCGGACGAATGGACACGGAGCTCTTCCAAAGCAACGAGAGCTTTCGCGTATTGCATGGAACCCCGCTGCCGCGCTGCAACCGCTTCATCACAGCAATACTCTCGTTCCTCACGGAGCGATCGTGAAAGCCACCACGCGACGGGATGAAAGAAGAGCAAGGTCTCGCACGCAAGCTGGAGAATGCTCACGAGGTAATCGTTCCGGCTGATGTGCATGAGCTCATGAAGTATCAGAGCTTCGACTTGCGCCGGGCTGAGCTGAGTCACAATGGCTGCGGGCAAAAGAATAATCGGCTTAAAATGGCCGATCACTGCCGGGACATCGTTGAGGGTTGTCAGGCAGAGGCGAACTGTCTTGCTGATTCGTAGTTCGACCGCCCACTGTCGCACTTTCGTTTGCCAAGACTCATCCTCCCAGTGCCGCGCGTTCAGACGGAGGAAGCGGACGTTCCAGGCGGCGCGCGCCGCGCGAACAGCCATGAACGGGACACCCAGGAGCCAGAGGACTGCGACTGTGTTCACAAACCCGTTCCAGGTGGGGCCGCTTTGTATCGGCGTGCCGTTTGTGGCAGATGTGCCATTCAGGCCCGGAAACTCCTGGTTGGCTTTGATGCTGGTTTCGACGGTATACGAGGGAATGCCCGGTGCAGACTTGCGAAGCTCGAATCCGAAAGTAACCAGGCACGCGAGTAGCAGCGTGATCAATCCAGCGCAAAGCGCGTTGTAGCGACGAGGCGAGGTAGCTGTCCGCGAAAGGGCGAAAACGCCGAGTGCAATCAGCGAGCCCTGCCAGAGGGAGTGGATTAAAGTCCATCCCAACGCTTGAACGATGGTATGAGCCGTTAACGTATTGTTCATGGTTTTTTCCTTTCGATCGTATCGATCATTCGCCGAATCTCGCTCAGTTCCTCCGGCGAGCTTTTCCGGCTTGAGAGCGCCTGCAGGATGAGTTCCTGGGCCGAGCCGCCAAACGCTTTCTCAATCAGGTCCTGGACCAAACCGCATTTTGCCTGCACCTCCGGAACAGCGGCTGTATACACGTGAGTCCGCTCTTTCTCGTTGCGTGAGAGTAATGCTTTCTCGAGCATGATCTGCATAAGCTTGAGGACCGTGGTATAGCCGCTCTCATCGCGCAGCCCTTCCTGAACCTGTCGCACGGTGCACGGTCCCTGGTTCCAGAGGACTTTAAGAATACGAAACTCACCTTTGGTGGGATGAACTGATTTTTGACCTGCCATCGTTGAAAACAAACATGTACGAGCTATTTCGTAGTGTCAATACGAAACGGTTCGTAGCACTCACGTCTATTGCAGATTTTTATCCAAATTGTTGGCGGTCCGGATCGCGGTTCTGCGAATCGCCGCAGGTTCCGCTGCAATAAGAATGCGAAAAGACTCTGCAACAGCGCCGCGTTGATCGCCGAAGGACGTGCGATGAGTCATTGCGTTGCAGATTTCGTCGGTAAATGCCAGCGACGTGCCTGCGCCATTTGGTCATTGCGACTACGGATTCGGGACCAGGAAAAGCGGATGGCGACGATCGAAGTCGCACCTAATCGTCGCGTCGTACAAATCAGAGCCCGTTGCAACAGCTTCGCCGGCGACCGCTCCCAGGACATGATCATCCGCTGGTCCGAATTGGCTCGCTTGAAATATTGAGACTGAGTGGTTCCAAGGATATTTTTGATGGCCGCGAACGAAAACTGGTTGATTCTGAATTCGTCTCAGCGATTACGTCATCGACCGATCGCACTGCGCTCCGCAGTAATGTAAGGTACTGGAGGATCGCAACTTGTAAGCGAGAGCAAGCTCGGGTACCTTGAAGTAGTGCCAGCATCGGTGTACATTGAGACCACGATTCCGAGCTACCTGACGGCTTGGCCATTGTCTGACCTGATCCGTGCCGGACACCAGAAGATCACGAAGGATTGGTGGGACCAGAGGCGCCCCGAGTTCGCATTATATATTTCACAATTCGTTTTGGATGAAGTCAGCGCTGGAGATGTGATGGCTGCGGCAACCCGGTTGGGGGCTTTAGAGGGATTACCCCTATTGCCAGTCACTAGCCAAACCGAGGCTCTGGCAGCGAGTTTGATCCATGACCTGAACTTGCCTCTGAAGGCCGCATTGGATGCAGCCCATATTTCAATTGCAGCCTGCAGCAACATGGATTTCCTGCTTACCTGGAATTGCCGACATATCAACAATGCAGAACTAAGCCCTCAAATCCGAAGGACGTGTCGTTCGCTAGGACTGGAGAGTCCTGTCATCTGCACGCCTGAGGAACTCATGGGAATATGAATAAACAATCGGAAGTGGACATCATTGGGGAAATTCACGCAACTCGAGAAGCCATCGCGGCGAGGTTCAAAAACGATTTGAAAGCGATTTTCGCTGATGCCATGAAGCGCCAACTTGAGCAGGCTTCGCGCCTCGCTATTCCCCCACTCGCGCGTGAGGGTAGGTCGATTCCCTCCGAACCGGAACTATGAGTAATGAATTTAGCTTTCGCTGGCAAAGCCCAGTCTCATTCGATTGAGCCAAAGTTTTTTGGGTTTGAAGATGCCGGCGGGTGTGATGATGCCGGTAATCAGGTCTGCGGGGGTAACGTCGAAACCGGGGTTGCGAGCTCCACTGCCGGGATTTGCCACTCGGACGTAGGTGCGCTTCCCGCTCTGGGCGGTTCCCCAGGCACCTAACACTTCTTCCTCGTGCCGTTCTTCGATCGGGATATCGAGGCCCGACTTTAGATTCCAGTCGATCGTAGAAAGCGGAATTGCAACGTAGAAGGGGATGTTATGTTTTTTGGCCAGGACAGCGCGGGTGTAGGTTCCAATCTTGTTCGCGACTTCACCGGTTCGGCCAAGGGTGCGATCGCTGCCGACAATGACCAAATCGACCTCACCTCGCTGCATTAGGTGGCCGGCCGCATTGTCCGCAATAACCTGATGAGAGACGCCTTGCTGGGCCAGTTCCCAGGCTGTCAGTGTGGCTCCCTGGGAGCGAGGACGTGTCTCGCTGCAAAATACGTGGAATTTCCGACCTGCTGACTGGGCAGTATACAAGGGGGCGGTGGCGGATCCGATGTCGACAAATGCGAGCCAGCCAGCGTTGCAGTGGGTCAATACACGCATTCCATCGGTTATGAGGGAAGCGCCTTGTTCGCCGATTTCGCGGCAATGCGCGACATCTTCATTGGCAAAAGCCTCGGCTGCGTCGCAGGCGAGGGTCTGGCATTCGGTGACACTTAAGCCTGAGGCCACCTGCCTGCGAAGCTGGTCCATGGCGTTCACGGGATCGACCGCAGTGGGACGGGCGGCTTTAAGCCGCTGGTAGACCTTTTCCAAATGCGCGTGGAATTTTTCGAGATTGCGGCCGGTGAATGCGCGAGCTCCCTGGGCGAGACCGTAGGCTGCGGTAGCGCCGATGGCTCCCGCGCCGCGCACTACCATGTCGGTTATTGCCTGTGCGGTTTCGCGATAATCCCGGGTGGCTACAATTTTGAACTGGTGGGGGAGGAGTCGTTGCTCAATTAGAAGGACCCTGTTCTTCTTGAGGTCGAACGCCACGGTGCGGAAATGCGATCTTTTTCTCCCAATGTTGACGTTCATACAAAGTGAGAATCTCTGAAAATCAGCGAATTGCCAACGGCAAGCTGGTTAACCGATCTTGACCTTTAACTTGCGGATTTGCGCGCGAATGCGTCGATAGCTGGCATGATTGCGGAGCGCTTCCAGATCGGGGTCTTCCGCCAGCCACTTGAAATCGTGGTAGCCTAATTGCAACGAACGCTCCAGGGCATCGGCGGAGAGATCGAATTCTTCGGTGAGGGAGTAGCTGCAGGCTAAATTATATTGGACGAGGGCGTCGGTCGGGCGCAAGGTTGCCAACCGCTGGTCAACGCCGAGGCCGTCATTAAATCTGCCACGTTTGGTATAACTGTCACCGAGAAGCTGGAGTGCATCGATGTAAGCTGGATCCCGTTTAATAACCCCTTCCAAAAAGCCAATTTCGATATCAAGGTCGCGCTTCTCCTGACGAGTCAGGGGGCTGCGGGAAGAAACTTTCTTCGACATAATATTGCGCCACGAAGTAACCACAAACATTGATTCCAAGTCAAGATTAACGGATTGCTTCGCACACTGAAGTGTTAAGCACGTTTCGAGCCAGTGACCCGTTTTCCAGATTGAAAATGCCGGTTTCAGGGAACTCGTGTTGCTGGACCCAAAGCCATCCATCGTTTCTTGAACGGATAGAGCACGATGGATCGCAGTAAAATATTTCTTACATCCCGGCGGGAAATCTTAATTCTGCGAGTTCCATGGAGGATTTCCGACTGGCGAAGTTTTTCCAAGGTGGCTAATCCGATTAAGATGGGCCAGGAACAGGCGAGTCTGACCCGGCGCCAATTGCGCGGCAGGCTGAGGGTATATTGCCAGCCGGCATCCAAATGTGCAGCGGCCCGTTCGAGGTACCTGTTATACAGGGGTCTGAATTGGCTTTCGCGATCAATCTGAAGGAGGTCCGAGGCAGTCAAATTGATTTTGGCCAGCTCGGATTGGGGCATATAACAGCGGCCATTCCGCAAATCGGCAGGCAAATCGCGGAGTATATTTACCAATTGCAATCCCTTGCCGAACCGAATGCCGTTTTCAATCAGGCGGGGTTGATCAGCGACGGCTCCATGGAGATGTGCGAGGCACATATGTGTCCAAAATTCGCCCACACATCCGGCGACGCGATAGGTGTAATCATCCAATTCGTCGTCGGCCTGAAGGGATTTGATTTGTCCTGAGCCCGCGCCTGCAAACCGGAGCAAATCCAACTCCTGGCCACCGATAATGGTCTCCAAAAGTGCGCGAATTCGGCTGCCATCTGCGGAATCGAAGGAGTCAACCAGCGCAATTGCCTGGGGTGCCCGACTCAATAGGGTCCTTTCGGCCACAGTGCCCTGTTTATCGAGGAAGTTGGATAGGATTAAATTGGAGTCTGACGCCAGCAACGCCGAGCGAAAATCGTGTAACGCCCCGAGTCGGACATCGACCGGCAACACCTCTGTGTCCGCGATGGTGTCGGAGGCGCGGGCGAGAAGATATGCGAGGCCAATTTGCGATCTAACGCCGCCGGGAAGGATGCGGAGCGTCAAATAAAACGAGCGCGAGACCTCCTTGAGAAGCGCGGTCAGCAGGTAGTGCCGAACCTTTGGAGTTACGGC
>JAQGOX010000297.1 GCA_028293365.1 Verrucomicrobiales bacterium
TACTGCACGCACGGCCCGATTTCGCTGCGTCCTCGCCGTCGTTCCCGTAACCGGCGCTGATCGCAACGCCTCGAACGCCTGCAAGGCAAACGAATTGGAACTCGTCGCTCAACTATTTGAAGGCAAATGTGAGGGACATATCCTCAAACAGGAGCGTGGCATGAACGGTTTCGGGTATGATCCGCTTTTTGTTCCCAATGGCTATGGGCAGACCTTCGCGCAACTCGGCGATACCGTGAAAAATCGGCTTAGTCACCGCGCTCAGGCACTGGCTAAGGCGCGCGCGAAACTCCTCTTTTAGTTTCTCGCCGGCTTTATCGCCAAAAGAAGACAGCTCAAGCCAGCCGGACAATTTGCACCATTTGGAACTGCAAGGGTTTGGTTGACACGGGCGGTAAAGCTGAATTACTGTTAATCAAAATCTAACAGCGAAGCGCTTACAATGTTACTGAAAATCAGTTTAGGTGTGGTGATCCTGGCCGGCTTGGCCACCTTGTATTTCAGCCATTTCCAGGTGGCGGAAAAAATCAACACTCTCAATACCAACCTCGCCGACACTACCAAGCAGCGGGACGATGCCAATGCCGCTGAAGCGAAGGCTAAAAAGGAAGCTTCCGAGTCCAAAAAAGGCATGGAACTCGCCCAAAAAACCGTGGGCGAACTAACCAACACTCTCGTCGTGGTCCAGGCCAAGGCCACCGAGCAGGAAAAGCGCGCGGATAAAGCTTCGGCCGACCTATTGAAAACGACTGAGGAACGGAACGAGGCCCAGCGCGACCTCGCAAGTTGGAAAGCTTTGGGCCTTCCCATCGACCAGGTTCGAGGACAGCGGGACGAGATCAAGCATCTCACCGAAGAACGCGACACGTACCTTAGCGAGAACAAAATCTTTACCCGTCAGGTTGCCACGTTGAAATCCGACCTCGAACGTTATACTGAAGGCTATGACCGCGAAGTAGCTCTCCCCGCAGGCACAAAAGGCAAAGTGATCGCCGTTGACCCAAAATACGATTTCGTCGTTCTGGATATCGGCGGCAACCAGGGGGTTTTGAAAGATGCCAAGATGCTCGTTAATCGCGGCGGAAAACTAGTGGCAAAGGTCAAAATTACTTCCGTTCAACCCGACCGCAGTATCGCCAATATCATGCCTGAATGGAAACAGGATGAAATCATGGAAGGGGATCAGGTCCTTTACTAATATGCGTCGATTGTCCGTTTCAATCGTTCGTTTGTTTGCCCTTGTTGCCCTGGGGATGCTTTTATCGGGGTGCGCCACCAACGAAAGCGAAGATACAATGTCCGCGCGCCCATGGAATTCTCCAAAGGGCTGGGAGAACGGTTTGCCAGCCGGGATGACTCCTGGGCGGTATTAATCGACGCGGTCTCCTGCTCCTCCTGCGGAGAACGTTGTAACTCCTCCGGCAGTTAGCGACTACTTCGCGTATTCAACGCACCGGGTTTCCCGTACGACCGTAACCCGAATCTGCCCGGGGTACTGCAACTCGTCCTCTATCTTTCTAACGATGTTCCGAGCCATCGCCGTGGCTTCATCGTCGGAAACCTTGGCCGGTTGAACGACCACTCGAAGCTCGCGCCCCGCTTGCACCGCAAAGCATTTTTCCACGCCAGTAAAAGACAAACCGATCTGCTCCAGATGCTCGAGGCGTTTCAGGTAGGTGGTCATACTCTCGCTACGCGCGCCGGGTCGCGAAGCGCTCATCGCATCCGCGGCGCTCACGAGTATTCCCAGCAGGTTCGTATGGGGAACTTCATCATGGTGTGAGGCTACTCCATTGACTACATCCTCCGGTTCGCCATGGCGTTTTACAAAGTCCGCCCCCACGATCGCATGCGACCCTTCAATTTCGTGACTCATCGATTTGCCGATATCATGCAATAGCCCGGCTTTTTTAGCGGCAATCAGGTCAACTCCCAACTCGGCGGCCATCAATACCATCAATTGGGCCACTTCGACGGAGTGATCCAGAATATTTTGCGAAAAACTATGGCGGAATTTCAACGCCCCCAGTTTTTTGACGATTTCAATATGCATCGGCGGAAGGCCGAGTTTATAGATCGCCTCCTCGCCGGCGCGCACTATCGCCTCTTCCATTTCCTGGCTGACTTTGGCGACAATTTCCTCTATCCGGGTCGGATGGATTCGTCCGTCGAGAATCAATCGCTGCATTGATTCCCGGGCTATTTCGCGGCGCACCGGGTCAAAACCCGAAAGCACAACCGCGTTTGGGGTATCGTCGATCATCACTGTTACCCCCGTCGCCGCCTCAAACGAGCGAATATTGCGCCCTTCACGACCAATGATTTTCCCTTTGATCTCGTCGCCCTGAATCGCGACCGTGGAGGTGGTGGTCTCAAACGTGTGCTGACCGGCAAAACGCTGGATCGCGAGGCTGATGATACGCCGGGCCTCGGTTTCAGCTTTCAAACGCGCCTCATCGACAATATGCCGTGAAAGATCCGCGGCATCGCGCAGACTGTCCACTTCCACTGCTCGGAGTAGCAACGCACGCGCTTCAGCCTGCGAAAAATGCGCCGCACGCTCAAGTTCCTCGGTGCGTTTGGCAATGAGATCGGCCAGGCGTTTTTTATCGTCGTGAGCACCCGCAAGTTGCTGTTCCAGTTGCTGCTGCTGCTGCCGAAGGCCATTTTCCCGCTGCGTCAACGCCTCTAATTGCGCATTAATAAGTGATTCCCTTTGGGCAATCCGGTTTTCAGTCTCCGACAGTTCCAGTCGGCGATTCTGAAACGATTTCTCAGTTTGCTCCCGTAGTTTTAGGATCTCTTCATTCGCACTTAGTTTCGCCTCACGTATAACGGCCCCGGCCTCTTTTCGAGCGCTTTCAAGAATCTCGGCCTCCTGGCGTTCCAAAGAAGCCCGACTTTGACGGCGAGTGTACCGCGCCGCCCAAAAGCCCACGAGAATGCCGCCGACGAGAACGCCAGCACCTTCAAGATAATTTACTTCGAACCAATTCATTTACTACCGGCACTCACGGGAACATTGATCCAGCGTGACGGTGTTACAATACAATTCATGGCAAGGTCGTGCGGCTCACGAGGAAGGTCAGCCTCTATCTGGTGATCGAGAGCTACACCGCATTTTACGGCCCTTACAGATTCGAGCAATCGATCATAGAACCCTTTGCCCCTTCCGAGCCGCCCCCCACCACAATCGAATGCTACTCCAGGCACCAGCACCAAGTCCAGTTGTTCCATCGGAATGATCGAAGCATGAGACGCCGGTTCCAGTATGCCAAATTGAGCTTTCTGCAGCGCCGAAAGTGATTGGACGATCGCCGCCACATACCTTGCATTCTCTACATCAAACCGCGGCAAACCCACCCGTTTTCCCGCGAGAATGGCATCCGACATCAATCGCTCTAATCGAAGTTCTCCCTGGATCGCCGCGTAGAAT
>JAQGOX010000306.1 GCA_028293365.1 Verrucomicrobiales bacterium
AGCGCTACCCCTCCCTGTTATCTGCATCGGGATTGTTTTTCTTCAGCCAGTCCTCGTGGGACATTCTCGTGATATGGAAAAAAGCATCCCTGGTTTTCACGTATGAGCCCAGGCCATTCATCCGTCCCACGGCATGCAATTCATCCGCGCGGATATACGGTCCCGCGTGATCGACAAATTCATCCTTCACATGAACGGCAACCACGCGGCCGAGAATCACTCGCGTGCGACCGATTTCCATAGTGGTGATTTCGCGACATTCGAGACTTGCGGGTGCTTCCGAGATCCGAGGGACCTTCACTAACAGCGAAGGTTCGGTTGTGAGGCGCGCGATTTCCAACTCATTGATCCCCGGAGGGAAGTCAACGGCGCAGATGTTCATCGCCTCGGCTACCGATTCATTGACGATGTTGATTACGAACTCACCGGTATTGCGGATGTTTCGCGCAGTATCTTTGCCGATTATTTGCGAGCCGGGTCGATTGCCAACTCCAACCGCAACCACTGGCGGATCGACGCCCATGTAATTGAAAGCGCTGAATGGCGCGGCGTTCAATTTTCCGTCCAGATCCAGACTGGTAATCCATGCAATCGGGCGCGGAGCCACCAGACCTATGAGCATGTTGTAAATCTGATTCGTAGTGGCTTTGGTCAAATCGAGATCCATAGATCAAATGTTTACATCTCCCCGGACACCTGAGCGTCGCGCCATTTGATAAAAATTCAACTCGATTTTAGGGGCTACGCTTAGGACTGAAGCTCAGCAGGAATTCAATCTCAGTCACTTACTGATCAGGTATCGGGAAGGTCTGAATCGAACCATTGTTTGACTGCCCAAAAAAAAGAGGTTCCCGTTCGGGAACCTCTTCGCTCGAATTCCGAGCAGCCCGCGACTTCTACAGCCTCCAGTTTTAATCCAGTTTTTGAATTAGAATTGAAGCATTAACCGCAGCAGCCGTTCCTCCAATGGGAGGAGCGGCAGCGAGTGTGACGGCTGCAGCCGATGTATGATTGACCAACGTTAGAACGTCGTTGGCACCAATCGATAGTATGGACTGACCGGTGTTTTGTTGCGTCCCAGCGCCGGATCCATAAACACTGTCTGCAACAACGACCCCATTGACAAACAATCCGAATTGGCTGGGCTCGCTGCTTGAAACCGAAAAACTCACCTTGTAGACGCCCGCATTGACGATCGCGATTGCCGCGCTTCCTATCCCATGCGTTATCCCGGCAGTTCCGAAACCGTTGCCACTAAAGGTGACGGCTGTTTCCAATGGCACCACCTGAGCACTCTGATTATACACGTAGCCATATTGAGAGGTCCCACCGGCGCCTGCGGGCCCCACCGGTCCAGTTGCGCCTGTTGGTCCCGCTGGGCCGGTCACCCCAGCCGGACCAGTGTTTCCGGTGAGGCCGGTGGAGCCCGCAGGTCCAGTCGCGCCTGTTAACCCGATCGATCCGCCGGGGCCCGTCGGTCCTGTGGATCCTGTTAATCCAATGGGACCCACTGCCCCGGTTGCACCGGTCGGACCAGTCGGTCCGACGGGCCCAGTTAATCCGGTAAGGCCCATGAATCCCATTGGGCCCTGAGTTCCAACCAGTCCGGGAGCACCTGCGGGACCGGTCGCTCCATCCAAACCATTTGTTCCAGCCGCGCCGACTGATCCTGTTGGTCCCGTTAAACCATTTGCCCCAGTTAGTCCGGTCAAGCCCATCGGCCCCGTCGCACCTGTGGGTCCAGCAATCCCATTGAGGCCAGCGACCCCCATGGGTCCTGTTGCCCCAGTTAAGCCCACCGGCCCGGCCGGTCCGGTCGCTCCATTTAGCCCGTTAGTTCCGGGGGCTCCAGCCGGTCCGGCCGGTCCGGCGACACCGGATAGCCCCGCAGGCCCGGTCGCTCCGGTAAGACCTTGAGCGCCAGTGTTGCCTTTTAGGCCCGTCAAGCCTGCTACTCCCTGCGGTCCTACAGCGCCGGTCGCGCCCGCGACTCCCGCAGGCCCCGCGATCCCATTCAAACCGTTGGTTCCATTCAGACCGTTTGTGCCGGAGACTCCCTGCAATCCCGTATTCCCCTTCAATCCTGTGAGACCGATAATTCCCTGCGGTCCGGCGGGTCCACTCGGTCCGGCGGGTCCGGCAGGTCCGATTGCGCCAGCGACCCCTGTAGGACCGATGGGTCCGATAGGTCCAACGCTTCCATTTAAGCCGTTGGTACCGCTCAAGCCGTTCGTTCCGGAAATTCCCTGCGCCCCTGGCAATCCATTAGGACCGGACGGCCCCTGTAGTCCGGTGAGACCCATAACGCCTTGTGCTCCAACAGCGCCTTTTGCCCCCGTTAGTCCAATCGGCCCAATCGGTCCGGCAATTCCGTTTAAACCGTTGGTACCGTTCAAACCGTTGGTGCCTGACAAACCTTGCGATCCGGTTAAACCCCTTACCCCAGCGATGCCCTGCAATCCCATGAGTCCCATAATTCCCTGAGCCCCAGTATTACCTTTCGCACCGGTCAAACCCACTGGGCCTGCAGCTCCAGTCAAACCATTCGTTCCATTCAAGCCGTTGGTGCCGGACAAACCCTGTAACCCAGTTAACCCGCGTGTTCCAGCGAGCCCTTGAACTCCCATCAATCCCATAACTCCCTGGGCTCCGATAAGACCCCTCGCACCCGTCAGTCCGACGGGCCCGGCTGGGCCAGCCGATCCATTCAAGCCATTTGTACCCGCGGGCCCCTGAGGTCCGGCAACGCCCGGAAATCCCTGAGGACCGGCAGGACCCTGCGTCCCGACAGGCCCTTGTGGACCAGGACAGCCGCATTCGCAGTCGCATAGAGTAATTTGCCGGCTCGCGACGAGCACGTTGTCGCGAAAAATCTCCAACGTGGCCAGTCCGCCAGCCAAACCCGCGGGACGACCAACAATCATGGTCTGCTTTGAAAAATCATAAATATTCGTGACCGCTAATCCGCCGACCTTCGTTGAAAATGTATTTGCACTCACGGAAGGAAAATTCTGAAGCCCAACAGTCACGTTCGTACAGT
This sequence comes from Verrucomicrobiales bacterium, assembly GCA_028293365.1. Taxonomy (GTDB): domain Bacteria; phylum Verrucomicrobiota; class Verrucomicrobiia; order Limisphaerales; family SXQI01; genus JAQGOX01. The sequence continues at coordinate 3,041 of JAQGOX010000306.1, forward strand.
TGCAGTCATTAAGGCCCACTATGTTTGGAACAACCGGAGTTGACTCACAATCGCAGACTTGAATTTCCCGGTTCGAAAACAGCACGCCGCCACGGAATACCTCGGCCCAGTATTTACCGCCCGGAAGCCCTGGTGGCCGGACCAGAAGCATCGTCTGCGTCAAAAAATCGTAGGTGCTGCTGACTGCAATGCCTCCGAGCCTGGCGGTAAACGTGCCGCCCCGCACTGCCGGGAAACCTTCCAATTGAAGAGTGAGGTTTGTGCAATTACAATCTTTGAGACTAATGATCGTCGCATTTGCGGTTAGCGCCATAGTTCCAACGGTTAAACAAATTAGAGCGAAACGCGAAAAGCAACGGAACAGAGAGTTGTAAATCGTACGACTCTGTATGGCCTGCATATCTGGTTTGAAGTTTGGGTCTTGAACAAAAGTGTTCATAATATATCTCTTCCTGGCTGATGGTTATACGTCCCTCGGACCGCCCGTTTGTGTGCGCGTTTCGATTCAGATGGGTGGGGTGATGTCTCCGAGGACACTCGTCTTCCAGGTAGAAGAATCTCACGATCTGGTGAACCTTGTATGAGAATGACTGGATGAAGAAAGGATGCAATAGGCGCTAGCCCGTCTTTTCGATGAACGATTGTCCTTTTACCGGGTAAGGGTCTCCCTAAAGAACTGTCGCGAAATCATTCTTTCAAATTTCTCCGCACCGCGGAAAATACTGCTTGACCCTCACGTTACGTGATTCCCGAAAGTGCAAACCAGATGCAAACCGCCGAAGGCGGTTCCGCAAAAAAGAAGATGTCTTATACAGTCAAACAAGTGGCCGCGATGTCGGGCGTCAGCGTGCGCACGCTTCATTTCTATGATGAAACGGGCTTGCTGAAACCTGCCTATTACGGAGCGAATGGCTATAGATTCTACGAAGAGCCCCAGCTCCTGACCCTCCAACAAATACTGTTCTACCGGGAACTGGGGTTCGAGTTGAAGCAGATTCAGCGAATTCTGGGCCGGGCCGATTTCGAAAAAGTCGCCGCCCTCCGATCGCACCGGAAAGTTCTGCAAAAGAATCTCGCTCGCACGCGCACGTTGATTGAAACCATCGACAAAACCATCCAGCACTTGAAAGGAACCAAAAAGATGAAGAGTCAGGAGATGTTCGCGGGATTTAGCGTCGGCGCGGGGAAAGATCGTTTCGGAGAGAATATCACACTCGGTGGCGAGCCCAACGACTGCAAAGTCTCTGGCCAGGACACGGACGGGGCGATGTGTGTATTCGAGTTCACAGGGAGCGGCGGCGGGCCGCGCCATCTGCATTACGAACAGGACGAATGGATTTATGTGCTGGAGGGGGAATTTGACTTCTGGATTGGAGAGAAACAATTCCGGGCTGGCGCGGGTGAATCTATTTTTCTGCCGCGCAAAGTTCCCCACGTCTGGGCCTGCGCGAACGGTAAACCCGGCAGAATTATTGATGTTTACCAACCTGCCGGGAAAATGGAGGACTTCTTTCGTGAGATCGGCAAACCTCCCAAAGATCTGATCACCCTGGAGCAACTGGTCAACAAGACCTATACCCAGGAACAGGTAAAATCAATGCATCGATTATTCGACGCCCATGGAATGGATCTCGTCGGCCCGCCACCTGGTTTCGAATAGCCGGAGCAGCTCAGAGCTGGAAATGCGAGCAGTTAAGCCCGGTAGCAACCATTCGTCTTTCTGCATGTGTCCCTAATCTTCCGGTAATCCTTGGTGATTGAAAAGGCGTCGATTGCCGCTGAAATCGCGCGGCTCGCCCGCTTGTGGTCGCAACATGCCGAGGCGCAGTACCATATCCCGATCTCGGGTGCGGCGGCTCGGCGAGGAAATTCCGCTCATTCAGGAACGCTTGGCTAATTTGAAACTGGATATCGCTTAGCGCAAGGCCACGGGCGGGGATGCTTCCGTCATTCAGATCAACGGCAACACATTCAAGGACCGTGTTAACGCCGATGAAGCCGTAAATCTTGTTCGCTGCTCAAATCCCGGAAGCGGTTGCGAAAAACAAGCCGGTGAATTTGCCGGCCCCTTTTTCGACCCCCAATCAATCGCTGCCAACCTTCGTAACCCAAATAAACTTAGTGCTATCCTCGCCCAATAACATATTCTTTTCGGTGATGCCCAAGAATCCATTTGCTGTCGAGATTTCTGCCAACGCGGCGCTGAAGGTGCTTTTGAGTTCCCGCGGACAGAATTCTCAAATCCTCCGTCGATGCATAGATCATCGTCCGGCAAAGCTCACCCATGAAAACTGAATTCGACGACGTGCTGCTGAATGAAGCTCCTGATGCGACAATTATCGCGACGTTTGAAGGGAAAGTCGCATATTGGAACACCGGCGCCGAAAACATCTTTGGTTATACGAGTACTGAAGCGGTGGGGCGCTTGGTCAGCGATCTTATCGTTTCCCCTGAGCACCAAGAAGAAGAGAGAAAAATTCTTCAAGAGGTGGCCACAACTGGATTCTTAATCTATGAATGCACACGGCGGAAAAAGGATGAATCGCTCATTCATGTAGCCGTATCCAGCAAAAGAGTGACCAATCCCGGAGGTGGGACCGGGCACATTCTTTCCAGCACGAAGGATGTGACGCATCTTAAAGTGCTCCGAGACGCAAAACTCGTTGAATCCAAATTTCGCGATCTTCTCGAATCGACACCGGATGCCATCATTATGGCGAATCCAACCGGCCGCATTGTCATGGCCAATAGTCAGGCCGAGAAACTGTTCGGTTACGAACCGGGCGAACTACGCGGCCAGCTCGTCGAAGTCCTCTTGCCCGCGCGTTACCACGGCGGGCACGTGGCACATCGCTCAAATTACTTCGGCCAGCCGCGAACCCGCACGATGGGCGCGGGGTTGGAGCTTTACGGCGTGCGCAGAGACGGCGTGGAAATCCCTGTCGAAATCAGCCTGAGCCCGCTGAAGACCGATGAAGGCACCCTCGTGATGAGCGCAATTCGCGACATTAGCGGACGCAAACGAGCAGAACAGAAATTTCGCGGTCTATTGGAGGCCGCACCGGATGCGATCGTTATCGCCAATCAGGAGGGGGAAATTGTCCTTGTCAATGCACAGACTGAAAACCTGTTTGGTTATCCGCGGGAGGAACTTCTCGGCAAGAGGGTTGAGATGTTAGTGCCCGAGCGGTTTCGAGGAAAGCATGCGGGACACCGCGCAGGCTTCTTTGGGGCACCGCGCGCGCGCTCGATGGGGGAAGGCCGGGAGCTATTCGGATTACGCCGAGATGGCACGGAATTCCCAGTGGAAATCAGCCTCAGCCCATTGGAGACGGAGGAAGGAACCTTAGTTTCAAGCGCCATCCGGGACATTAGTGAGCGTAAACGGATCGAACTTGCCTTGCTGGAAAAAATTATTGAATTGCAACAGTCTGCCGAGACGAAAAACCTTTTTCTCGCAAATATGTCACATGAGCTGAGGACACCACTCAATGGCATCATCGGTTTTGCGGAGTTTCTTGATGACGGCAAGCCCGGCGCGCTTAATCCAAAGCAGAAAGAATATCTGCTGGATATTCTGAACAGCGGCAAGCACCTCCTCCAACTCATCAACGACGTGCTTGACCTTGCCAAGGTTGAAGCCGGCAAAATGGAATTAACGCTTGAGTCATTCGCCCTCCGGGCTGCGATTGAAGAAGTCCGGGCGGTGGCGAACCCGAGCGCTCAAAAGAAAACAATCGCGCTTCGGGTGCAGATCGCCCCCGAACTCGATCACGTCACGCTCGACCAGCAGAATTCAAACAAGTGCTCTACAACCAGGTGTCGAACGGCATCAAATTTACTGACGACGGCGGCATTGTGGAAATTCTGGCGGCGCGGCACGAGTCTGATCAGTTCAAGTTGTCAGTTCGCGACAGAGGCATTGGTATTAAACCGGAAGATGTTAATCGGCTGTTCACTGAATTTGAGCAACTCGAAACTGGGAAAGGCAGCATATTCACCGTCGTCCTGCCGCTCATCGTTAAGGTTCTCAAAATATGAATACTGCATGCATCCTGGTTGTGGATGACAATCCGACCAATCTCAAACTCGTATCGGAGATGCTTGAGTTCGACGGCTACCAAATTCTCAAGGCAATCGACGCCGAGGAGGCCCAGGAAACCATAAAGGTAAGCATTCCGGACCTTATCTTGATGGATATTGCTCTACCTGGCATGGATGGACTTACACTCACTCGCCTGCTTAAGGCCGATCCAAGGACCCGACAAATCATCATCGTCGCGCTTACAGCATTCGCCATGAAGGGAGACGAAGCGAAGGCGCGCGAAGCTGGGTGCGACGGCTACATCACCAAACCAATCAATACCCGCACACTCTCTGCCCAAATCGAGGGGTATCTGCGAACACGACCTCCAGCTAACGAAAGCCAATGAAAATTCTTGTCGTTGAAGACCATCCGACCCAACAAAAGCTGGCGCACATCGTTCTGAGTGAGGCCGGAGACACTGTGAGCGCCGCCAATGCAGCGGATCAAGCCTTTGCCTCCATCGCGGAAGGTAGGCCGCAGGTCATTCTATTGGACCTTTCGTTGCCAGGCACCGACGGGCTGATCCTGGCGCAGAAGCTGAAGTCCGACCCAGCCACCCGCGACATCTTCATTGTGGCCGTCACCTCATATCCGGAGAAGTATCCGAAGGCCGCCGCCTTGGCCGCAGGCTGTGATGCGTACTTATTGAAACCTCTCAGCACCCGCGAGTTGCCGTCCCAACTCGCCGCCCTTGTGCAAAAGCAGGAGTAAATTTATGAATGTCCTTATCGTCGATGATCTCCCAACCAATCTTAAGCTCCTGCGGGCGGTTCTGGAGGCGGAAGGACTCACCGTATTTGCCGCCGCCGACGGCATCGAGGCGCTCCAAGTTTTGGAACTAGAAAAGGTTGATGCAATAATTTCGGACATCCTCATGCCGCGGATGGACGGTTACCGTCTGTGTTTTGAAGTGCGCAAAAATGAGCGACTGAAACGCCTGCCATTTATCTTCTACACGGCCA
>JAQGOX010000307.1 GCA_028293365.1 Verrucomicrobiales bacterium
CGATGCGGGAGCATCCCGCCTGAGACGCTGCCTCAAGGACATTGCGGGTCCCTTCGACGTTCGTCGCATACATTGGGGCGTAATCCTTCAGCCATAAGTGGTAGCTCGCAGCGACGTGAAAGCACCAGTCGCATCCCTTCAGGCCGTGCTCCAATACCTTGCGGTCGGATAAATCACCGGGAATGATTTCAAATTCAGCGCCGTCTAATCCGCGGCGATCGCTGTTTTCACGCAGCAACGCCTTGACCGTGTGACCTCGCGCTACAAGCTCGTGAACGAGGTTGGCTCCGATAAATCCTGATCCGCCCGTGACAAAGCACTTCATTTGTTTCGTTTTTTAACCGGCTCGATCCGAAGACTCAATCATATCACCCGGACTGGGCGCAACCTTTACACCATTCCACTCCCCCCGTATGTTCCGGGCTGATGAGCGAAACCAAAAAAGCGCGAGTAGTCGTGGGTATGAGCGGAGGAGTTGATTCTTCGGCCACGGCAGCGCTTTTGCTGGAACAAGGATATGACGTTGTCGGCATTACTCTGAAGCTTTGGCCGCAGGATTGCGTGTCGCGGGCGGAGGACAAGTGCTGTGGGCCGCAGGCAGTTATGGATGCGCGGTCGGTTTGTCACAAACTTGGGATTCCCTATTACCTGATCGACGAAGCGGAAGATTTTCAAAAACAGGTCATACAGTACTTTGTCGACGAATATAAAGCAGGCCGCACTCCGAATCCGTGCGTCATGTGCAATGAGCGGCTAAAATTTGGAAATTTGATCGATCGCGCCCGGCAACTTGGCGGTGATTTTATTGCGACGGGACACTACGCGCGAGTTGAGCATGGCTCGAATGGGACTCGGACCCTGCTCAAGCGCGGACGTGACCTGAAGAAGGACCAGAGTTACTTTCTATTCTCACTGAAACAGGAGCAGTTGGCGCGCTCCATTATGCCTCTCGGTGAATTAACAAAGAGTGATTCCCGCGAAGTGGCGCGTTCCGCGTGTCTGAAAACCGCCGACAAGGAGGAGAGCATGGAGATCTGCTTTGTGCCGGATAAAGATTACGGGAAATTTTTGACCCAGGCGAAACTGGTGGAGAAACACCGAGGCGAAATTGTGAATTTGCAAGGTCAGGTCCTTGGTCACCATGATGGCATTGAATTCTTTACCATCGGCCAGCGGAAAGGCCTGCTAATTTCGCATCCGACGCCACTTTATGTGATCGATCTGGATGCCGCGACGAACCGGGTGATTGTGGGGGATGACAGCGCGTTGGATCGGGACGAATTCAATATCGAGCGCTGCAACTGGATTCCGTTCGAAGCGCCTCCCGAATCATTGGAGGTGATGGCGAAGATTCGCTACAATCACACGGGCGTCAATGCAACCGTTCAGCCACGCTCTGACGGCACGGCCAGAGTGAAATTGCATATTCCACAACGGGCTATTACACCCGGGCAGGCCTGCGTGCTTTATCAGGACGACCTCGTCGTGGGTGGCGGCTGGATTACCCGATGATCGTGTGATCACGGGCGGAAGGTTACACCTCGAACCGCCGTTTTCGACGGGTGCCATTCATCCCAAAAATCTTGCTCTTCGCTCGTGCTCAGTTAATACTCCGGCTCGGATGATACCCTGCTCCCGGAAGAAAGTTCGGGGGATAAACGCCTGCCCGCCAGCATGAGCGCTTTTCCCGCCCTAGAGGATCCACCTCTCAGTTTTGAACCGAATGAAGCATCCCTGCAAGGGCGCAAAACGCTTTTGGTGGTGGATGACGAACGTGACGTTCGCGACTCACTGTGGTTCATTTTTAAAGATCAATATCAAATTCTGCTCGCTTCGGGCGGAGCGGACGCGGTTCGGATAGCGCGGGAACACAATATCGATGCCGCAGTGGTCGATATTCGAATGGTGGGCTTGAGCGGCATTCAAACATTCGCGGAGCTAAAGAAAATTGACCCGGCTATACAGGTTATCATTTTAACGGCATACGAAACGCTCGATACAGCGCGTGAAGCGCTCCGACTCGGGGCAACTGATTATTTAGGAAAGCCGTACGATCTGCATGTCATCCGCGATGCCGTGACGCACGCAATGGAAAGGCGCGTGATTGCGAATCAAATCCGGAGTCAGGCGGCCAGGCTCTACGAACTGCAGGAGCAAATGCATAATCAGCAGTTGCGTGAGCAGCTAGCGAAAAACCGGACTGAGATATACGCGAGCGTGTTGCACGACATCAATGGGCCGCTCACAATCATATCCGGTTTTATTGAAATGGTTCATAGCGATTTGACTCAGGCTGAACGAATTGAGGGTGCGGATTTGGAAGTCGTGCGAACGCATGTCGCTGGCATTCGGCGACAGGTAACCAATTGCCTTGATATCGCGCGGCGTTATCTTGGCTTTTTGCACGGCTCGCATGCATTGCAGCAAGGAGTTGGCGTCAATCAGCTTTTTCGTGATCTGACCCACCTGCTTCGGGGGCATCCTGCCGCCCGAGAGCATCAGCTTACGGTTATTCCGCTGTCCAGTGACGTGGTCGCTCGGATTAATGGCACCGACTTGCTCCAGATCCTGTTGAATTTAACGATCAACGCTTTCCAGGCTTCCGAAAAGCCACACGAGGTCGTTGTCGAAGGGAAAACATTATTTGGGAGCGAATTGCCGGCCGAATTTTCCGGGAGCGAAACCAGCAGGTGGGTGAATGGACCTGCGGCACAAATCGCCGAGGCACTCGTCATGCTAACCATACGCGACGATGGTTCGGGCATACCTCCAAAGGTTCTGGACCATATTTTCGAATTATATTTTACGACCAAGGCCCAAGAGGGCACGGGGATGGGACTGTCAATCGTGAGGCGGTTGGTGGAGCAGGTTGGAGGCGCAATCCATGTTGAATCGACCGCTGGCGTGGGCACGAGCTTCACGGTATATTTGCCCGTGTGAGCCGGAGTTACGACCGCCGATTTTGGTATTTGCTTTGCTTCGGGATTATGGTTGGTGCCTCGCTCTCGCTTCGGGCGCAATGGGGTGAAAACCGATTCGACCGGTACGATTTTCGCACGGCACGCGAAGCCCCTTCGCATAGCACCGGAACTCCTGACTGGGCGCTTGATCCCGGTTTTGAGAAGGATGTTTTTACGTTCGTTCGCGTTCGATACAATTCCCCACGCTGGCAGAACTGGATTACCGATTTTCCGGATAGCGATTTAAACTTTTCCTTCCGGCTGCAGCAGATGACCTCCTTGAAGGTCGATCCCAACACCCGGGTGATTGAACTGACCGATCCGGATTTGTCTGATTACCCGTGGATATACATCGTTGAGCCTGGTTATCTGCAGTTCACTGAGGAAGAAGTTCCGATTCTCCGAAAATATCTGCTCAATGGCGGGTTTTTGATGCTCGACGATTTTTGGGGGGAACGGGAGTATGCCAATATCGCGGAAGAGATGAAAAAGGTGTTTCCCGAACGCGAACCGGTCGAATTATCGATTGATCATCCGGTATTTAATTGCGTTTTTACCATTACGAAAAAGCCTCAGATTCCGAATGTACGGCTTGGGATTGCGAGCGAATTCAACGGCGGCATCACGTGGGAACGGTCGGACGCGAAGAATCCGGATTACCGCGCTATTTACGACGATAAGAACCGGATGATGGTCATATTCTGCCACAATACGGATGATGGGGATGGTTGGGAGCGGGAAGGAGAAAGTGAGTATTACTTTCGGGAATTTTCAGAAAAAAAAGCCTATCCGCTGGGCATCAATATCGTTTTTTATTCGATGACACATTGACACGCGCAAGATCAGGCGAAGAATGCCGAAACGACAGCTGGTCGGTGCGGACGTGACAAAAGAGGGCTGGCGTTGTCTAAACACTATGCACCATTCCGCTCATAACTTCGGACTCAGAGATGGCTTGATGAAAGGCGTGAGTTCATTAGTGCAATTACCGGCTATATCCGTTAGACTCCTCTTCGGTTACACCCCAAAATGATATTATGAGCCGTTTCGGAAATCTGGAATTCGATCAGAATTCAGAAGAGAGCGTGCCTCAGGGAATCGCACTCAAAGACGAAGGACATTATTATGCGTTGGCGAATACCCATTTCGAATCAGGTCGATTCGAGCCGGCATTGAGAGCGTTTGCAAAGGTTTTGGAGTACAATCCGAGGAATGTTTCGGCCTGGGTGGGGCAAATTAGAATGTTGATCGAATTGAATGAGTACCAGGAAGCCAAGGGCTGGGCGGAAAAGGCGCTGGCAACCTTTCCCGACGAATCTGAGTTGCTGGCCGCTAATGCAGTTTGTCTGGCTCGACTTGGCGATTTAAAGGCTGCCCTGACTTTTTCCGATGCTTCCATTGAGGAGCGTGGTGACTCTCCATATGTATGGCTGGCGCGCGGAGATGTGTTGATGGCCCGAAAGGAGAAGCGAGCAGATTACTGTTTTGAAAAAGCGATCGGATTTGCACCGCAGGACTGGATTTGGTCATGGCTCGTTTCCCGCGTTTATTCTGTTTACAGGAATTTCGCGAAGGCGCTGAGGGTCGCCCAGCAGGCGCTGGCCCGGGATGCGGCTCGGGCCGTGGTTTGGCTGCAACTTGGCCGGTGCGAACTCGCCCTGGGGTTGGTTTCGCAGGCGCAGGTTTCATTGCAGCATGCGCGGGAATTGGACGACGAACTGGAGGATATCCATCGTGTGCTGGTGGAAGCCGGAGAGGTCGGGCTTGTAAGGCGAATCGGCCGGGCCTGGCGGAGACTCTTTCAGCCATGAAGGGAACTGCACTGGATGAACTGATTACCGCCGCTGTCGATGCGCGGGCCTCGGATCTTCACGTAATCGCCGGAGTGCCCCCCGCTTTTCGCGTGAATGGGGAAATTATTTTCGCCGACCAGGATGCGATTACCGCGGAGGAGTCAACCGCGATGTGCTTCGGATTTCTGACTCAGGACCAGCGTGTGCAATTCGATCGTGAATGGGAATTATGCATTTCGTTGCCACACGAGGCAGCCGGACGATTGAGGGCGACGCTTTATAAACGAAATGGAAATCCCGAATTAAGCGTCCGTTTTTGCGGCCATCGTATACAAAGCCGGGAAGAATTGGGCCTGCCGTTGAAAATCGACGATCTGGCGCGAAAACCGAATGGAATCGTGCTTATTACCGGCCCTACCGGGGCCGGTAAAACGACCACGCTCAACTACATGATCGATCTGATCAACAGCGAGCGCCGCTGCAAGATTGTTACGGTTGAGGACCCGATCGAGCACGTTCATCAGAACAAGCGCGCCATCGTCGTGCAGCAGGAAGTCCTGACCGATACGCACTCATTTAATCGGGCCCTGATCCACGTATTGCGGCAGGATCCGGATGTGATTGTAGTGGGTGAAATGCGCGATCACGAAGCGATTTCGGCGGCGCTGACCGCTGCAGAAACCGGGCATTTGGTACTGGCGACGTTGCACTCGCCAAACGTGATGCATGCTTTCGAACGCATCACCGGAGTTTTTGAAGGGAGCGCTCAACGCCAAATCATCATGCAGTTGGCAAATTCTCTGCAAGGAATCATCGCGCAGGATCTTTTGCCGTCGGTGGATCGATGTTCGCGTGTTCTGGCATATGAATTATTGGTGGCGAACGGAGCGGTCCGAAACCTGATACGAGAAAATAACAAACACATGCTCGATACCTTGATCCAAACCGGAGGCCGGGATGGAATGGTGTTGATGGATTCCTGCCTGCACGATCTCTACAGCCGCTGTTTGATAAGTTATGACACGGCCCTAAGCCGGGCTAAAAACCCAGATCGCATGGCCAAACGGTCTGGATAACCGTAGATCAAATGATTCCCATCCTCGCGGCCAGCAATACGTTAAAAATCCTGACTGGCATCGTCGAACTGCTGCTGTTTATCGCGGCAATCGGGTGGGCTATCGTACGATGGATCAAAAAAAGCGATGAGCCCATTTCGCTGATTGTCAGGCTGGGTTTCAGCGCTGCGATTCTTTTGGGTATCCTCGGACTGGCGGCTACCGCGAAGGATACGGAGACAATGATCATGTCGGTGCTGGTTGGGGCGGTCGGTGGTCTCTTTTTGGCAATGCTCTGGGGCGGCAGTTTTTGTGCGTGGGTAGCCAGTCCGTTTGAAAATCTTTTTACCGGTGGAAGTCAAAGCATCGAGGCGCGGGCTCTTTATTCGATGGCCTACGGTAAGAGAAAGCGCGGGTTGCACCAGGAAGCGATTGCTGAGATTCAAAGTCAGTTGGAGAAATTCCCGGGCGATTTCGAAGGGGAAATGTTGCTTGCTGAAATTTATGCCGAGGATTTGAAAGAGTTTCCGAAAGCGGAAGAAGTGATTCTATCAACGGTTCAGCACGAAAAGAGATCTCCGCAAAACATCGCTTACGCGTTGAACCGGCTTGCCGACTGGCATTTGAAATTTCATCAGGATCGGGATGCCGCGCGGGGAGTTTTTGAAAGGATTGTGGAACTACTGCCTGATTCCGAGCAGGCCCAAATGGCGGCCCAGCGAATCGCGCATTTAACGCCGGCAGAAATGCTCGCCGAACAAAAAGAGCGAACTCCGATCACGTTGCAGCATCATGAAGAGCACATCGGTCTCCTCGGTAAAGTCGCCGATCTTCGAGCCCCCGATGATCCGGCTAAGCGAGCACAGGGATACATCAAACACCTGGAACAATTTCCAAATGACAACGACGCGCGCGAACAGCTTGCGATCATTTATGTGGAGCACTACAAGCGAATTGATCTGGCCATCGATCAACTGGAGCAGTTAATTGCCACTCCCGGCCAGGCAGCGAAAGCGGTTGTTCATTGGTTAAACACGATTGCAGACTGGCACATCAAAATGAAGGGCGATGTAACTGCGGCAAAAATGACTCTGCTGCGGATCGGCGAACGCTTTCCGGATAGTGCCGCCGCAGCCAACGCCGAAAAACGGATTAGCTTTTTGCGCATGGAAACGCGGCAGCAGCAGTATGTAACCACCGTCAAACTCGGATCCTATGAACAAAACATCGGGTTGAAACGGAAGGCTGATGAATCGTGATGTTTCTTGGCAGAATTCAACCAGTTATTTCGGATTCCGCGCGATTTTACCTTCCGCAGGAAGTGGCACCTGCGTTTCATGCATGAGATAGCCGATCAGGTCGCGTGCGAGCGTTGCTCCAAGAGTATCGAGCAGGCCCTCCGGCATTAACGAGATGGACGATCTCTCGGCACTTTCGACATCTGCCCGTTCAATCGACATTGTTTCGGTCATCGTTTTCAGCGTAATCGTGCGTTCGGTTTTTGCCGCAATAATCCCGTTTAACACTCGTCCATCTTTGGTTTTTACCACTGACATGCGGAAATCGGCGCTCACCACTGCGCTCGGATCGACAATGTTTTCGAGTAGATAGTCGAGGTTGTCGCGGCTGGCTCCCGTTAGATCAGGGCCAATCTTTCCGCCTTCGCCATAAAGCGTATGACATGGTGCGCAGGCCAGCATGAAGGTGGACCGCCCCTGGCTCAGGTTTGCGGTCGCCAGGTTCGCCGCTGTAAATTGAGATTTCCATTTCGCAATTGCTTGCTGGTTTTGTTGGGGACTCTCTCGAAATTCACCCCAGACCTCGGTGAGTTTTTGCGTGACCGCAGGATCGTTTAAAATTCGAATTTGACGGGCATGAAAGGCGGAAAGCTCACTGCGCGGGATCCGACCCTCACCGATGGCGTCGAGCAGCGCGCTCGCAAAAGGCGCGCGGGAAACCAAAGTGCTCATTAGCTGCGAGCGCTCGGATGGATGGAATTGCCGATAGGCTTTTACGAGTTTCACTCCGGCCGCCGGGTCCGAAAAGCCGGACAGTCCGCGTGCGGCAACCGAATTGACGAATTGCACGTTAAGCATTTGCTCGCATAAGTCGCGCAATCCGGGGGCTCTGGCATCAATCAGCGTTTGCAGGGCGGACTTCCGGAGACTGAAATCCAGGGTCTGGTCCAGAACCACTTTGCGGACCTCCTCGAGGGCGCGGCCGTCACCGAAGAGCACATTCAGGTTGCGAACTTTCGCGCTCAAGGCAGTCAGCTCGCTTTGCGAGAAACGCTCCACGAAAGCATTCCACGCCGCTGGTTTCGGAGCCTTGCGCCAGCCTGTTAACGCCTCCGACATGCCGTCCACCACCTGTCTCGAAAAGTCAGTCGATTTTGTTTGCCTAAGATCCAGCAGGCTGTTCAGCGGGTCTGGATTTTTTTCGATATCCTCAGTAAGACGGCGTGCGATGTATTTCAAAGTGAGAGGCAGTTCACATTGGGCCGCGAGCGGGACGAGAGACGAGGGG
>JAQGOX010000312.1 GCA_028293365.1 Verrucomicrobiales bacterium
CGAACAACCTCGCGGTTGAGGTTCGTTTCCCAGCAACTCTTCGCCAGCAATGCTTTATCTTCCTGGTTAAGTTCGCTGACCAATGTTGGATTACGGAGAACAATTTCTTCCGCCAATGACCGATTCGCAAGCATGCAGGCAACGAGCAACCGCTGGCGCGCTGGAGTATGCTTCATCAGAAAATCATACAACTCGGAATGGCCCCGACGAAACGCAACTTCCTGCGGCGACTGATTGAATCCTAAAGTCCATTGGTAGATCGTCCCACCCGGCACCCTATGGCCCATTCCCGGAAAAGGACCCGAATTATTCCCGATGCGATATGCGGTGCATTCTGGATTATCGCCCACTAGTTTTTCGGCCAATTCCAGATCTCCCAGCCCTGCGGCCATGAAGATGTCTGGCACGGCGCTGCGACCGAGTAGAAACCGGGTTACGTCCGGAGAGTCGCCTATTCGCCATTGCGCCGGTGTCGAGTCGTGGTCGTCATCGCGTGCGTCGAGTTCCGCCCCTCGATCCACCAGCAACTGCGCAATCTCGATGGTGCGACTGAAGTGCAGCGGCCGGCAACCGTCCCCACCCTTCGCGTGAACCAATTCGGCTTGCTGAACGAGTAATCCACGCAGTCGCTCAACCAATCCCAGCGCAGCAGCGGCATGTGGAGTGACGATCGCGCCCCGCTGGATTAGATGTTCGGCAACCACGGGTGATACCTTCTCCAGTCCGAAGCCAGGCGCCCACCACTCGCTGACCATTCCCACCGTTACGCCACGACGTAAAAACAGGTCGGCCATATTCGGACTGCGCACCGAATCAAAAATCTTTTGAGGCGAAGGACGGGCGTCCGGTGCAAGAGAATTCAGCGCTTCAGAATTCTCCGTAAACCACTTTTCTACGCCTGCCACGTCGTCTGCTTCTATTCCTTTCTTGAGTATGGCTAGCGTCTGCTTTGTCATGGTGATATGCGGTGAAATACTCCCTTCAAATGCAGATTGCGAGCGGGAATCGAACGACTTCCTCCACTTACTCGTATCTCAAAGCCGCAATCGGATCCAACTTTGCCGCACGACGGGCGGGAAGAAAACAGGCCAGCAAACCGCTGGCAGTGAGTAAAATCACCACGCCCACCCAGGTAAGGAAGTCGTTGGCAGGGATCTCAAATAGCATCGGTCGAATGAGACGGGAACAAATGACTGCCCCACTGATTCCCAGAATCAGCCCCGTGAGCAGCGTGGACGCTCCCGCTTTCAAAATGAGATTCAAAACATCGCGGCGTTGTGCTCCCAGAGCCATGCGCACTCCAATTTCGCGAGTGCGCAATGCCGCCGTATGGTTCATGACACCATACAGTCCCATTGCGGCGAGCGTCAGGGCAGCGGTCGCGAAGAAACCGAGGACCGTCACAACGAAACGACGTGGAGCAGCCTGATCGACAATGGTGGAAATCATCGGGCGAAGCTGGTAAAGCGGCTGATCTTTATCGACGGCCCAAACCGACTGTCGGATCGCTTCACTTGCCTCAGCCGGTTCCCCCTGTGTTCGCACGATCAGACTCAGAGCAGGAGTCCCGCGCAGAAATTCCGGTTGCTGGCGCAGCGGTACAAAGACCTGGTCTCGAGGTTGCAATTCCAGCGCGACGTTCCGGGCATCGTTGACGACGCCGACGATCGCCATCCACCTGGGATGATCGGCGAAGCCCACTTCGATCCGCTTCCCGAGTGGATCCTCGCCACCAAAATATTTACGGGCGAATGATTGATTGACCGCACAAACCAATGGCGCAGCTTCGGTGTCACTTTCAAGGAATGCACGGCCTTTAAGCAAATGCATTCCGATCGTTTGGAAATAATTGGGCGTTATGCCGGCGTAACCAGTGGCCGTCGCATCGCTGGGCCGTTGCACCGGGTTGTCTTCGGTGCGCATGATGAACGAGGGCCAGCCCTGGAGCGGCAAGAGCGTGGCGAATGCGGCATCCTCAATCCGCGGGTTCGCACGCAAGCGCTCGAACACTTCGGTGGCAAACTGGTCACGATGGCCGCCAGAACCGTATTTGACTGGTGGCAATTCAATGCGAACACTCATGAGATTAGACGGTTCGAATCCGAGTTCGACGTGCAATAGCCGGTCGAAGCCGCGCAGTAATAAACCAGTCGCGATGAGAATCACGACCGAGGCGCTGATCTGGAAAACAACCAGCGACCGACGGAGCCACCCAACTCCCAGACTGAATCGCTGGCCAGCGGCACGCAGAGCATCGTTCGGATTTGCCAGAGAAAAACGCCATGCAGGCGCCAAACCAACCACCAACCCGGTGAAGAGACAGGCTGCTGCTGTGAGCAGCAGAACGGTCCCGTCAAGATGCACCTGATCAATGCGAGGCAGATTGGCGGGCGCGAGTGCGACAAGGATTTTTAAAAGCCAGCCGGCCAACAGCAGCCCGGCGCCTCCACCCATCAGCGCGAGTAAACCGCTTTCGGCCAGGAGTTGTGCGGTTAGTCTCCAGCGGTTCGCGCCGAGTGCGGCGCGCACGCTGAATTCACCCGCGCGCCCCGCGCCGCGGGCGAGGAGCAAACTCGCTACGTTAACGCAAGCCATCAGCAGCATCGTAATGACCGCTCCAACCAAAACCATCATTGCGGGCCGCACTGGTTTGATCGAATCGGTCACGGCAAGATGGATTTCAGGCTTCCAACCTTCCAAAACGTCGGGATATTCGCTGCGCAAATTCCCATAAAGTTTTTCGAGCTCTGCTCGCGCCTGCTCAAGCGTTACTCCATCGCGCAATCGCGCGAGTACCGGCTGTGCTTTGTAGTCGCGATCCTGCACCTCGAAGTCACTGAATATTTTCGGAACCCAGAACTGGGCTTTTGCGGGAGTTTGAAACCCGGGTGGAAGAACTCCGACAATCGCGCGCGGACGGGCATTCACCTGCACGACTTCTCCCAAAATATTGGAGCGCCCGCCAAATCGATTCATCCAGACGCCATAACTCAGCAGCACAACCGCGTCTCTGCCCTGCGTAAAATTCTCACTCGAAAAGCCATTGCCGAGGGTCGGAACCGTCTTCACTACCCGAAGGAAATCTTCCGTCACCGCAGCACCCGAAAAGCGTTCCGGGCGAGCACCTGGAGAGGCAAGATTGATTGCGGCGGGCGCCCACGCAGCCATGGCGTTGAATGATTTGAGTTCACGCCGCGCATCGATGAATTGGCCTGCAGCCATCGGCATCTGCGAAGCCCCTTTCCTGGTATTGGTCTCCCAAATACTGACCACACGTTCCGAGTCAGGCCACGGCAGCGGCTTTAGCAACAGCGTATTCGCTACAGTGAATACAGCGGAAGTCGCTCCAATTCCCAAAGCCAAAGTTCCGACGGCTAAAGCAGCGAAACCAAAGCTTTTACGGAGCATCCGCAGCCCATATCGAATGTCCTGCGAGAGATTATCGATGCAATTCATCCCTTGCTGGTCGCGGCAACGATCCTTGACGGCTTCCACCCAGCCAAACTGCCTGCGCGCGGCGTAATGCGCCTCCTCCGGAGGCATCCCCGCCTCCATATTCTCCTGCGCCTGCATATCAATGTGCGAGCGCATTTCATCGTCCATCCGTGTGGCGAGCCTGTCCTTTTGAAACAGTGCACGAACTCGAAGCTGAATTCTTTGCGGTAGGTTCATATACTCGTCACTTTTCTTCACTCGTATCTCAACGCCATAATCGGATCGACTCGCGTCGCGCGGCGCACGGGCAGCCAGCATGCCATCAGGATCGCAAGCAGGACCAAGCCCGTCGCGATTGCAAATGCGGCCAGATCCAGCGGGCGGACGGCGAAAATGATGTGTCTCAAAAGCAGTGATCCACAAAAAGCCATAGGCAAGCCAAGAAGCACACCCGTCAAGGCGATCCGAAAGCCCATTCTTAAAAAATGTTTGGCTACATCGGACTTTCGAGCGCCAATGGCCAAACGGACTCCGATCTCGTGCGTTCGTTGACTAACAACGCAGGACAGTAATCCGTAAGCACCCAGCACCGTAAGACTTAGCGCGATGGCGGCGATCCCGCCGAGGAGATTCGTCACGTTGCGTTGTGCGGTGAACGGGTATCGCATGGCTTCACGCATTGTAAAAATCTCGTTCTGATCCAGTCCGGGATAGAATTTCTTTAACTCCGCGCGAATCGGCCCGAGGAGGGCTTCCGGACGACTCTTCGTTCGAACGATGAAGGTGGGCGTAAGAGCGAAATAGGGGCGCATAGCCATATATATGGTGGGCTTTGGCACCTGAGCAGGACTATCGAGCCGCGCATCACGAACGATGCCGATGACTTCAAATTTGTCCTTAATCCATCCAATCTTTTTGCCGAGAGCCACCTGATCCGGCCAAAATGTTCGCACGAAATTTTCATTGACCAAAACAACATGCTGGCGGCCAGTGAAATCACTGGAGGTGACTTCGCGTCCCACCAGCATTGGAATTCCAAGGGCGTGAAAACCTTCGGGTCCCACCTGGACCTGAACATATTTGACTTCACTTCCCTCATGCCCAGCCAATTGATCCGTCACAACCGAGTTATGTCCTTCCAAAAACGGAGGCTTGTCCATAATGCCAACCGTTTCAATTCCAGGCATCGAGGAAATCCTGCGGCGCAATTCCTCGCAGACCGTCGGCGCACTCTCCATGCTATAACCGATCTTTTCCAAATCCAATTTTGCCACGATCAATTGGTCTGGTGGAAAGCCAGGATCAATCCGAAGTTGCCGTCCGATGGCGCTCAAACTGAGACTGACACCCGCAAGCAATACGAGAGAACCTGCTACCTGTAATGTAACCAACCCCTTCCTCATCGACCATCGCCTTGCACGCGCGCTTCCATCCGCGTTCGACTCTTTAAGAACAACAAAAGGATCAAACCGAGTGGCGCAGAGGGCGGGTGGCATGCTGAATCCGATTCCTACCAGAAAGGCGGTTACAATTGAGAAAACAACCACGCGTACATCGGGATGCAGGTTCAAAGGCGTCTCACTGTTGTAAACCACAGCAGAGAACAATCCAGGCGCAGCATGCCCAAACCAACTCAATACAAACAAAGTACCGACAGTGGCCACACCTGCGAGCAAGGTTCCTTCGATCGTGAGTTGTCGCACGAGAGCCCAGCGCGGCGCGCCCAACGCGATACGAGTTGCCATTTCCCTGCGCCGGCCAAAAGCGCGTGCCAAGAAGAGATTGGCAAGATTGAATGCGGCCATGGCTAATACTGAAACCGTGCCAAAAGCGGCCAGCCCATTGAGCTTGATCAGATCATGTCGAGAATAGTGAATCCATTCTGGTAATATTGTGCCATATCCGGCTCTGAATATCGCAACCCGTGTAAATGCCGAGTTGTTATTCGCTTCAGTGGGTGCATTGTACCGCTCATATTTGATTGCATGAAGGGTTTTTGTGACGTCTCGGACAATAACGGTGAGCGCATCAGCCGCAACGGAAGGAGTAATGGCGGCGTCGAGGCGTCCGAATAGGCTATACGTCGGAAAATAACCGAGCGCTTTATCCATCTCCAGGCTGGTTGCCACCCAAAAATCATGGGGAATTGAACCCATCCCCAGAAAACCCGGCGGAGCCACTCCGACGATCTCCAATACAAGATTCCTGTCCGCACCGCGCAAGGTCAAAGTCTTGCCTTGGACCGCAGGGTCTGCATTGAAATGTCGGCGCCATATTTCAAAACTGAGCACAACCACGCTGTGCATCCCGGGTTTGTCATTTTCCTCTGGAAGGAAACCTCTGCCCAAAAACGGTTTCACCCCGAGAAAGTCGAAATAATCTCCCGAAACCATTTGCCCTCTGAGCTTTTCCAAACCTTCCTGGGTGACGAGACTCGCGTTGCAACTCGTCACGCCAACCACATTCTTGAAAACACGGTTGTATTTTCGAACAGCTTCGTAATAGGGCCGCGACAGATTAAAAAACTTAGGCTCACCAGAAATATCGGAGGGCAGAATGGACCAAATCTCTTCCGGTCGAAGCACCGCACGTGGGGAAAGGAATTCATTGTCCAGCAGAGCGAACAGCAGAAGATTAACGCCAATGCCCAGCACTAATGTTAGGATCGTCACGATCGTGAAACCGGGTGTCTTAATCAGCAGGCGAATCCCCAGACGAACGTCTTGTCCGAGATTCTCAAGCCAACCGACAGCCCGCTGTTCCCGACAGGTACGCTTTATTGATTCGATCCAGCCAAA
The DNA here is from genome assembly GCA_028293365.1 of Verrucomicrobiales bacterium. GTDB lineage: Bacteria > Verrucomicrobiota > Verrucomicrobiia > Limisphaerales > SXQI01 > JAQGOX01. Next base: position 6,234 of record JAQGOX010000312.1, read on the forward strand.
CCCCCGCAACGCTGCATACCGAGCCTCTTGCGGTTCCATTCCTGCTTCGATGTTCTCCTGCGTCTGCATTTCAATGTGCGAACGCATTTCCTCGTTCATCCGAACATCGAATTCCTGTTTCTGGAACAACGCGCGGAGTCGCTTACTGATTTGTCCCAGAAAACTCATATTATCCCATCCTGAAAGGCGGCAGTAGCTTGTATGAAACGATTGCAAGTCGAGGGAGGAATATAGATGATTTTGTCCCCGCATGTCCGTTGTGATTGAACCTTGCCACATCTCTCGCTCTGGCTTTAGTTTTCGGGCATGAGCGCGCAAGAACCGTTGCCCACCATTCCTGCCGATTGGCTCGCCGACTTCGAGGCGGCGGCGCGGCGACCGCTCGAGCAACGATTCCCTTATTCCTTTGTGCACACTTACAAGCCAGTGCTTGACGACGCACGATATCGTGCTTT
>JAQGOX010000324.1 GCA_028293365.1 Verrucomicrobiales bacterium
CTTATAAACCCGGGGAAATAGTAGTGCGGCAGGGTGATTATGGAAATTCTGCGTTTTTGATTCTTTCCGGCGCCGTCCGCGTCGTCCTTAAACCAGAGCTTCCTTCCTCGATACTGGGACGCAGTGAAACCCGTAGAAAAGGGTTTTTTCAGACGATTGCGCAACTCTGGTCCAATCCGAAGCAACCCGAAGTGCGGAAAGAGTTAGAGCGTTCCGCCCATGTAAATCTCGACGCTCGCCAGGATAAAAAAGGAGAAGTGCGCGTTTTTCTTCAGGATGTACCCAGGCTATTGGGAAAATATCAGACTGCGATTCTGGAAACGGGGGAGTTCTTCGGCGAAATTTCCGCACTGGGACGCATTCCGCGCACTGCCAGTATTTTTTGTGAGGCACCAGCGGAATTGCTCGAAATTCGGTGGCAGGGCTTGCGCGACATCATGCGATATGACTCCGGTCTTAAAGACCATGTCGACCGCATTTATCGTGAACGGGCTTTGAGCACTCACCTCGGCTCTCTCAAACTTTTCCAATATCTGGACGAGTCCGCCCTGGCGAAAGTGACTGCAGAAGCCCAGTTTGTTACCTACGGAGATTACGAATGGTCCGGTGAGTACAAGCGCCTTTTGAAATCCGGTTCCAAGGCTGCGGCAGAACCGGTGATTCTAAAAGAAGGCGATTATGCCAATGGAGTTTTGCTGATTCGCGCCGGGTTCGCCCGGGTCAGTCAACGCTTCGGCAATGGCCAGCGCACCTCAACCTATCTTGGCAGCGGTCAAAGTTATGGACTCGATGAAATCGCCCATAACTGGAAAAAAACGGTCGACCTGCAACCCTTTCAATCCACCGTCAGTGCACTGGGTTATACTCATGCACTGATTATTCCTACGGCGGTCATGGAAAAGGTAGTTCTGCCGACCATTCCCGCAAAAGAATTAGCAACGTTTCTTTCGACGCGTCCGGCCGCGCGCAAAACTGCCCATGATAATCCTTCCGAGTCTTCTGTGGGAGATTCCGTAGTCGGACAGGAAATGATGGAATTTCTCGCTGAGAACCGTTTTTTCAATGGAACAAAAACGATGCTCATAGACCTCGAAGCCTGCACGCGATGTGACGATTGCGTTCGGGCTTGTGCAGCCACACACGAGAATAATCCGCGATTTTTACGGCACGGCCCGATCAATGGAAAAGTGATGGTTGCGAATGCGTGCATGCATTGCGCTGACCCCGTCTGCCTGATCGGTTGCCCGACAGGAGCGATTCATCGCAATGCCGCGGAAGGAGAAGTGGTCATCAATCAAGTGACCTGTATCGGCTGTCAGGTCTGTTCGAATAATTGCCCATACGAGGCGATCCGCATGGTTCAAATTCGCAATGACAAAGGCGGCTTGCTCGTCGATGAACAAATGAAACCATTGCTCAAAGCGACCAAATGCGATCTTTGCCTTGAGCAACACGGCGGCCCTGCATGTGAAAGGGCCTGCCCGCACGGTGCGCTCGTGCGCATGAACATGCGCGATCTGGACACGTTTTCGACCTGGCTAAACAGATGAAGCGCGCGCTTCCTTTGTCGATTCTTGTATGTGTTATTTCCGCGGTCGCCCTTGCACTGTACGGATATTTTGATCGACTGCTCCCACGGTTTGCATTTATTTCCGGCTGGCTGCTGTTTGCCATCATGGTGATTCTTGCTGGCTATAACGTCTGGAAAAAGCTCCCGTTTTTACCGTTGGGATCATCGGAAGGCTGGCTTCAATTTCATATCTACTCCGGTTTGTTTAGCGTTACAGTTTACTTGATTCACACCCGCTTTCACTGGCCGGCTGGAGTTTTTGAACAAACCTTGGCACTATTTTACTCACTAGTAACGATAACTGGTATCTTCGGCCTGTTCATAAGCCGAACGTTTCCCAAACGCTTGACAGCGCGCGGAGGCGAAGTCATTTACGAGCAGATTCCCTTCGTTTGTCGAAAATTGAAAGAGCGGGTGGAATCGCTCGCTCTTAATTCAACGCGGGATGTTCAAACCTCGACCATTGCGCAGTTTTACGTAACCCATCTTGCCGACTTCTTCTCGACCCCGCGCAACCGTTTTTACCATATTGTCGAATCTCGTAATCCTCTCAACCAACTGCAGGCGAAGATTACCGAAGTGAATCGATTTCTGAACGAACCGGAACGGGTCCTGATGGAAAAGATCGGCGATTTCGTGCGGCAGAAGGACGGCCTCGACTACCACTACGCCTTGCAATCCACATTGAAGCTGTGGCTGTTCACCCATATTCCATTGACCTATGGGCTGATGCTTCTGTCTGTGCTTCACATTGTCTTCGTTTACGCCTTTTCAGGAGGCGCGGGATGAAGGATCAATTGCCTTCGCCCGAGTTCGATGGTGGGGAGTACGCCCGGCCCAACCAGAATTGGACATGCGGGCATGCGCGAGAAGGAAAGCAATGCCGGATCGGTCCTGACTCCAACGGTAATTGCCGTGCCAGTTTTGAATGCCAACCGGTGTTGGAAATAAAATCGGGTGAAACCAAAGGTCGGTATCGTTGCACACGGACCGCTGATCAGGGA
>JAQGOX010000351.1 GCA_028293365.1 Verrucomicrobiales bacterium
TTCGTTCCGGATTTTTGCGAGCGATAACGGTGATAAATTCCCCATGGAAATCTCCACCAATCAAGGTGGAGTTTTCGAGTATAAGTTTAATCCGGGGGTGGCCGCGCGCGTTTTCAAATGTCTTTCAAACGAACTATCCACTCCGAAGATTGTAATCTGTCCCTCAGATAACCGTAAAGAAGCCACCAATTTCGCCTCTTTAAGCCTCGCAAACGTCAGCTATTTTGTTGGCTGGAATGCCACATTGGTCGATCCATCCGCGTTTCTTGCCGGCGATCGCCAAATCGGCTTCCCGCGGTCGGTCTCGAATGCAATTCTCACTATTAGCAGTAATCGCGCTTCCAACCTGGGTTGGACTCCGGGACCTCATTCCGGACTGGGAAACATCGCGTTTGCGGACGGCAGCGTCCAGCAGCTAACAGACGCCCGCCTGCGTGCCGCCGGCACAAATCTGGTCCGAACAAACCTTCTGATAATCCCGTGAACGGAACCCTGCACACCGAAACCGTTCCAGAATTTTTACACAAAGCAAACAAAGGTAACAAAGAAGCCGGTCTTTAAGCGTCTCAGCTTCAAATAACGACAAATGAGTCTGCACCACGGTCCGGATCAAAAAAGACAATCTGCATCGAATCAGTTTCTTTCTGGAGCCTTTGTTACCTGATGTTCAAACTCCGTGCCGGCGTGAAGTTTAGGTTCCTGTGTTTTTTGAGATTGACCCTTTGTCCACCTTGCCAAAGGTTGGTTGTTGATGACTCCGAAACTACAGGCGACCCTGGATCGCGTTCTTGGTTCTCTGCGTACGGAGTTGGGTGACAATCTTTATTCCTGCTGTCTCTACGGCAGTGCCGTCCGCGGCAACATCGTCGAGGGGGTCTCTGATCTAAACCTGCTCATCGTCCTGAACAATTCTGACTGCGGCGCGCATCAGGCAGTCAGGCGCGCCATTTCAAAAGACTCCCAGATCGACCCCTTCATTCTTTCGGTACGCGGCCTCGGGCGAAGCGTCCGTTGCTTTGCCACGAAGTTTGCCAGCATTAAGCGCAATTACCGCGTTCTGTTCGGCGCCGACCCGCTCGCGAACCTGAAGATCGATCCGGAGCTGGAGAAATTTCTCTGCGAACAGGCCGTCCGTAATTTGCGGTTACGCCTTGTGTACGCGTACGTGACCCGTCCGGAAGACAAGGCCTACTTTCGTTTCGTCCTGCGCAATGTCACCGCGCTATTTGTACAGTTTTCCGAAGCCCTCCGTCTGAGTGGAGTTTCCATCCCCAGCGCACTCGAAGACCGGATTCCGATCTTCCAGAATGAATTCGGCGTTGAAGGGAAATTTCTTGCGGATTTGCTCACACTAAAACGAAAACCGAACGCACCATCGGAGATTGACGCGGACACCTGGCATCAACGCCTCTTTCCCCTGGTCGACACCGTTTTAGTTTGGATCGAAACTCATTGGCAAAACCAGTCATCATGATTCTGGTTGGCTTTCCAGTTTTCGGTGCGATCGATCAGTTCTTTCCCGATTTCTTTTATACGTTGCGCGGCCCTGAGTTTTTAGGGCTCTATTTTGTTTGGTTTCTGATCACTTTTTCGACCGTGCAAATTCTTCGGACGCGCGGGCTCGATTCACCCTTGGTAACATTGAGCGGACTCTGCTCCTTCGAACTGGCGGGTTTACTCCGTTACCTGATCGGTTCAGCCCATGGAATGCATAAATGGGAATTGATGTTCTTCTTTATGTTTTTCGGCGGCATGCTTTTCTTTTGCCGGGCCGAGAATTTCAATCGGGGCGGTGGATCCGGCAGTTGCAGCAGTACTTCCAGTTGCAGTAGTAGCAGCAGCGGTTGCGGGGGCGGGGGCTGCGGAGGAGGAGGCGGTTGTGGAGGTTGCGGAGGTTCCTGATGCTCACCGGAATTGGATATAGACGGGAATTTTCTTCCTGGATCGATACGCGTCCCGCTGGAATCGATTGCCTTGAAATCACGGCCGAACATTTCTTCAGCGGCGGCACAGACCGCCTGGCGCAACTCGCGGGTCGCTTCCATCTATACGTGCACGGCCTCGGATTGAGCCTGGGCACCCCCGGTCCGCTCGATCCGTCGCGATTAGAACGATTCGCGCGTGTCGTCGAGATTGCGAACCCCGATTGGATCAGCGACCACATTGCCTTCACCCGTACTGCGGAAGTCGATTTGGGCCATCTCAATCCCGTGCCCCCGACCTCCGAAGCCCTCCGGACCATTGCCGATCACGCGCGCGAAGTGTCCGACCGTTGTGGCAAGCCGATGCTGCTGGAGAACATCACCTCCCACGTGCGCCTCGGTGGCGAAATGTCCGAAACCGATTTTTTCAATTCCCTTTGTGCGCGATCGAATTGCGGTCTGCTTCTCGATGTTACGAATCTCTTCATCAACAGCCGCAATCATCGATTTGACCCCATCGAATGGCTGCATCGCATCGAACCCCGTTTCATCACCCAACTTCATATCGTCGGCTACGCCCGGGACGGCGACCGCTATATCGACAGCCATGAACAACCAATCCAGCCCGATTTAATCGAGCTCGCGCAAGCCGTGTTCGCACACGCCTCGGTGCAATCCATCATCCTCGAACGCGACGGAAATTTTCCCACCACTCGTGGCCTTCAAACCGAAATGGAAAAACTTGGAAAGCTCTGCGAAAACCGTTGATCTGATCACCGCGCTCGGCCGGTTGTTGCGTGATGGAGCCCTTCGCGACGCATTTGCGCGGAACCCCTCCGCGCTGACCGCGTGCCTTCGAGTCAGGGAATCCGATCAACCGGCGGTGGTGCAACTCAATCCGCAGGATCTCGAATTCCAGGCATCTCTGCTTCTGCGCAAGAGACTTCAGGCTGTCCGCCATCAAGCACCGGAGACCTGCCGGCTTTTAGGTGAACGAACCTGGCCATTATTTTGTCAATACAGCCGTGCGTATTGGCCCACCGCCCGCAACTTTGCCGCCCACGATGCGCAACGCTTCCTGCTTTTCCTGCGTCAGCAGAGTCCTTTGGATTTCGATGCGCGCGAATGGAATCGCCTGCAATTCAGTCTCAACCACAAACATGCGGCGATCCACTTTATCACGGTGGCCAGCGCAGGTTCGCGCCCCCGACGGGCGATCCAACTTCTGCTCAAAAGAGCCGCGACTCGTCAATGCGAATGGCTCTTATATTTGAAATTATGAATGTTCAACCGGGGACTCGGTGGAATGTTTACACAAAGCGAACAAAGCCGAGAAGGAAGTCATTCTTCCATGCCTGAACCGAACCAAGATAGATCAGTTTGCACCGCAGTCTGAATAAAAAAGGCAATTGGTTCGATTTCTTTCCGGAACCTTTATGGACTTTATTACCTAATGTTCAAACACCG
>JAQGOX010000371.1 GCA_028293365.1 Verrucomicrobiales bacterium
TCGATTATTCGGGGTCTACAAATATTCTGCCCTGGACGGAGCTTTATGGATTGGCAATCTGAGCATCCCAAACGGGACTTGGGTCTTGCAGGTGCAATCGGATTGACGCAACCTTCGTTATATGCCCGGCCACCTGCTATCATTGAGCCATTGTAGTTTTTAGCACACGGGCCTTGAACTGCCATGAAAATGCAGTTCCTTCGTGCACATGACGGTTAGAACTACTTCTGAATGTTAGTCACTGGAGGATTTGCGGGGGAGAGAGCGACTGTTTCAAGTAATCGTCCACTATGGCAGCCGAAGCGGCCTGAATTTCCCCGCCTCGATTCTGCGCGCCTTGTTCGCGGGGAATTGGTGAGTGTCGATTTTGTTCATCGCGCGGGAGAATTTCGGGCCAGTGGTAATGGAGAACTGGTTGACTTTGTTTTGCCACCCTATGGAAATGTTCATTACCAAAATGCGGAAGCCGACCTCCGGGATTTGCCGTTGGGTTGTGAGTTTCAATTTTCTATCATTCCGGACGCGGGGGAAGGAGTCGCGCGGGTTTTGACGATGCAGGATCAGTTCACGCTGGATGCGAGTCACAATGTGACCAACCAACTGGTAACAGAACAGCAGCGGAAAAAGTTTATCGAGTTCACTAAATATCGTGGGTTGCCGGGCTGGGTGGAAAAGAGCGAGACGAACACTTTGACGGTGATACTTTTCAGTGGGGACGCCTCGGATTTCCAGAAGCGATGGATGAACGATTTCGTCGTCGGGAAGGAAATTCAGGTAGTGGTAGCCAATGATGAATTGCGAACCTGGAATCCACCGGTCGATAACGAACGCGGCACGTTGCTGGCGATCGAGAAGGCTTCTACGGACGGATATGGAAGCAGCGGGGTCCGGCTGGTCTTCACGGTGAGGAACATGCTTGAGGGTTTTCGGAAAGGGCGCGTGGTGCGTGTTTTTGGCAAAGGGTGGCCGGTCAAGGATCCATTCTACGGGGAGAGTCTGATGAATTACGGTTATTCGAGGATTCAAACGAGCGAGTTACTGGAATGCGTCGCCAAGGAATATCCCGAACAGTTTCCATTTCGCACCGATTATGGCAACGCAGGTCTGCCGTGGTATCAACTCAAACCGGGCCAAACTGCGCCTCGATTTTCCGAGCACCTCGTATTAGGTGAAATCGTGCAAGTTGACGCGGGGGCGCGCAACGGTCGATTTCGGCGGGATCGCACCGGAGAAATCGTCGATTTCACCCTCATTCCAGAAGGTTCAGTCCGATACCTCAATGCCGACGCAGGCCTCGCTGATCTGCCTACGGGAATACGCTGCCGATTTCATCTATATCAGGATGAAACAGGAGCTTTTACACGAGCGAGCCTGGTGAGTGACGAGTTTACCTTTCTCGCATCGAATCTGCTTACCTACCGAGTCGAGGCTCTGAATCTTGCGGAGGACACCGTTTGCGTCGCACGACAAATACCCGAGGTGCAGAATTACAATGGGGACATGTAAAAGACTCCGGATATTGGCCGGAGGAAGTTGTACGTTACCGCCACAACGCGGGTATGGAGGGGCGAACAGGCGGTGAAGCTCAGCGATCTTGCGGTCGGCGACGCTTTGCTCGTGAACCTCACGGGAGAGCAGACCGCGGCTCCATCGCGCTGCACCGATTTATGGATCGGCGCTGAAACGCACAAGCTCGCTACGTCGCAGCAAAGTAAAAGAAATGCGGGGCTTAAGAAATGATCGCGCAAGTAATGAGAGCCTCTCTGTCGTTACTTTTGTGCTTGTCTGTGAGCGGTTCCGCCCGGTCAGCCGAGCCCGTTTCCACCGAAGGCTTTGAAACGATCGTGAAGCCTTTTTTCAGCCAACACTGCATCCAGTGTCACGGTGAGAAAAAGCAGAAAGGCGATTTGCGAGTAGACACGCTGAAGATTGATTTCGAATCGCCTAAGATTATGGGGCAATGGGAGGAAATCATGAATCGCATCAATTCCGGAGAAATGCCGCCGGAGAAAGAGACGCGGCCCCGGCCTGACGATGTTGCACGCATGGCGGAATGGATTACAGCTCGGCTTCAGGAAGCGAGCGCGGCAGGACAATCGGGCCTGGGCGAGCGGATTGCATTCAGGAAGCTTTCACGGGAGGAATATGCGAACAGCATCCGCGACCTGCTTGGAGTTACCTTTAACATCACCGATCCGACCGGACTTCCGGAAGATCCGGATTGGCAGGGGTTCCAACGAATCGGGTCTGTACTCACACTCTCGCCTGCACATGTGGAAAAGTATCTCGCTGCCGCTGAGATGGTCCTGGACGAGGCGCTCGGGCTCGGAACGCTGCCGCAACGGAAAGTGATTCATTGGTCGCCGTTCGAGATCCGCGTATGGGAGCAATTCGAAAAGGAGTATCAAGCACGCGGGATCGCAGACAAAGTGCGCGTGGATCTTGTGCCGAACAACGGTGCCCTTGATGATCGCACGCTCGAAATCAAGACGACCGGTGACTACCTGGTGCGGGTGAAGACCAGTGGGTTGCGGCCTGCGGGCGGGCGGGCGCCCCGGTTGCGGCTTTATGCCGGGGATCTGAGCCGTGTGCTATTCGAACAGGACATCGAGGCGCCGGAGGATCAACCGGCAACCATCGAATTTCGAACGCACCTCCCCGCAGGCAGCCATCCTATTCGGATCGTGAACGCCGTGCCGGGGCCGAATCCCGAGGACCGCCGCTCACGCGCGAGCGATACGCGAAATGCATTTACCGATCTGCGAACGCGCATTCCGTGGCAGATGAAATTCACTGATGACGAAGGCCGGCCGATCGTTCCTTTCCTGCTGCTTGATTCGATCGAATGGGAGGGACCGCTCGGTGATTCGTGGCCCACGAAGGCACATCAGGAAATCTTCTTTGGCGGAGAATCAGCGACGAATGACCTTGGATACGCGCATGAAATCATCGCGCGTTTCGCTGCGCGCGCATGGAGGCGACCGGTGAACGGGCCTGAAGTGGATCGTCTCGTAAAACTGGTCGAACAGACGCAGAAGCTGGGCGATAACTTTGAGGTATCGGTGAAGACAGCGCTGGTGGCCGTGCTTTGCTCAAAAAGTTTCCTGTATCTCGAGGAGGGCAATCCCATTGCGAGATCAGAGAAATTGACCGACTACGAACTCGCGTCGCGACTTTCATATTTTCTGTGGAGCAGCATGCCAGATGAGCGACTTCTGAATCTGGCGCGTGACGGCCAGTTGCACCAAACAGGAATCCTGCGCGACGAAGTGCACCGGATGCTGGCGAATGCCAAGGCTGCGGAATTTGCCAGCACGTTCCCACGCCAATGGTTGCAATTGCGCAAGGTCGGAATGTTCCCGCCGGACAAAGTGCTTTATCCAGAATATGATGATTATCTTGAGAACAGCATGACAGGCGAAACGGTCGGCTTTTTCGCGGAAGTGCTGAAACGGAATGCGAGCCTGCGTGAGTTCCTGGATTCCGACTGGACGCTATTAAATGAACGACTTGCAAATCACTATGGCATCCCCGAAGTGGTTGGCGAGCGAATGAGGGTTGTGGCGCTCAAGCCGGAGAATCATCGTGGCGGCTTGCTGACACAGGGGGCGATCTTAAGCCTCACGTCCGATGGGACGCGACACCGTCCGGTGCATCGTGGTGTGTGGGTGCTGGAATCAATTATAGGGAAGCCGCCCCCTCCTCCGCCCGCAAATGTGCCCCCGCTGAATACACCGGCGCCGACGGCGCCGAAAACCACGTTGCGCGCGAAACTGGAGCAGCATCGGGCAGACCCGAATTGCGCGGCGTGCCACAAAAAGATCGATCCGCTGGGGATGGCTTTCGACAATTACGACGCTATCGGACGCTGGCGTACCGTGGAAACGGTGCGCAATGGCACCGGGGCAGATCCGGCTCTTGACCCAAGCGGTGAACTCAGTGACGGACGAGCGTTTGCCGACGCGGCCGCATTGAAACGCATCCTTGCCGATGACGTGGACAAGTTCGCGGCCGCGTTCACGGAAAAGCTAGCCACGTATGCGTTCCGGCGCGGGATGACATTTGCCGATCGGCTAGAGCTCAAGCGCGTCGTCGCGGAATCGAAGGCGAACCAATATCAACTGGCGTCATTGATCGAATTACTTGTCACAAGCGACCTTTTCCTGAAACCATAGCCCACCACACCATGAGCAACATTCTCTCCCAACGCTGGCTACTAAATCGCCGCCATTTCCTGCGCGGTTTGGGGGCATCGGTGGCATTGCCGCTTTTGGAGGCGATGATTCCGCTACGTGCGAATGCCGTCACGCCCACCAAACCGAGGCGGAGCGTGTTCGTTTACATACCGAATGGCGTGAATGGGATGACGTGGCAGATTGCCAAGCCGGGACGCGATTACGAACTGTCGCGGTCGCTCAAACCGCTGGCGGGGTTTCGCGAGGACTTTACTGTATTTAGCGGATTGCATCATCCGAATGGTCTTGGCCAGGCCCATGTATGTGCTGACACCTGGCTTACCGGAGCGAAGATCGACGCACAGAGCGCGCGAAAATATGAGAACAGCGTCTCGTGCGATCAACTGATGGCGGAAGTCACGGGAGAACAGACTCGTTTTCCATCGCTGGAGCTTTCGATTAGTTCCGGGACCGGTCGGCCGTTGAACTCAACTACCCTGGCCTTTTCTCGTGACGGAGTGCCGTTGCCCGCAGAAGAGAACCCACGACAGATCTTCCAACGCCTTTTCGGCGAAGAACCCGGCGGATTGGCTGCGCGACGCGCCAAACTCGGCAAACGACGGAGCGTGCTCGATGCGGTTTTCGGTGAAGCAAAATCGCTGCGGCTGGAACTGGGCAAGGATGACCGAACGAAACTGGATGAGTATCTGCACGCGGTGCGTGACGTGGAGCAGCGCGCAGAGCGGCTTGATTCCTGGCTCGATGTACCGAAGCCGGTCCTGGACAAGAAACTGGCTGCGCCATTCCAGCGGGATGTTTCGAAAGCGAACGCCGGCGAGTATTGGAGAACGATGTTCGACCTCATTGTGCTCGCGTTACGGACCGATATGACACGCGTGGTGACTTACATGAACGGCAGCGAAGGAAATGGGCTCGCGATTCCAGAGATCGGAATCAGTCAGGCGCGGCACAATCTCTCCCATCACAATGGCGATCCGGTTGTGCTGGAACGGCTCGCCAAAAGCGATGCCTTTATCATGGAACAATTCGCGCATTTTCTTGGAGAATTGCGGAGCGTTAAGGATGGTGACGAACCTTTGCTTGACCGAACCATGGTGCTGTTCGGCAGCGGCATGAGCTACGGGCACAGTCACTCGAACAGCAATCTGCCTATCCTACTCGCGGGTGGTCGAAGCCTCGGGCTGAAGCATGGACAACATATTGACTACAATCGAACTCAGCCGGGCCAGGACTACACACTTAGTTACGACGAGTGGCGCACGCTCTGCGGCAAGCCTCGGGACGAGAAGGCTCGCCTGAATAATGTAATTCTGACGATGCTTCAGAAGATGGAGGTACATACAGAAAAGTTCGTCGACAGTCTCGGACCGGTTTCCGAAATCGTTTGAAAACCGATTCGAATCACACCTTTTCATTTTTATACCGTTCCGAGCGAAAAAATTGTTCGATCTCAGTCCAATGAATTATAAAGCCGCATCTCTTATCGTGGTCGCCGCAGTGGCGTGGCAGACTTCCCTTTTCGCTGAAACGGCTGCTTCAGCCGCCGCATTGCTCCAACCTTTCATTGAAAAGCATGAACTTGCCGGAGCGGTGGCGCTCGTAGTGGACAAGAGCAAAGTGCTTTCAGTTGAGGCCGTTGGCCTAAGTGACATCGCTGGTGGAAAAGCGATGACGACCGATGCCGTGTTCTGGATCGCGTCACAATCGAAATCAATGACCGCAACAGCGGTGATGATGCTCGTGGACGAGGGAAAAATCGCGCTCGACGATGCCGTGGAGAAATATCTCCCGGAGTTTCACGGCCAAATGGTCGTCGCGGAAAAAGACAACGATCACATCCTGCTACGCAGACCGGCGCATCCGATCACCATCCGCGAAGTGCTTAGCCATATGAGTGGCATGCCATTTCAATCGGCGGTCGAAAACCCGACGCTCGACGGACTACCGCTGGCAGCCGCCGTGCGGAGCTATGCGATGACACCACTCCAGACCGAGCCGGGAACGCACTATCAATACTCCAATGCTGGAATCAATACCGCCGCGCGTATTCTCGAAGTGGTGAGTAAAATGCGCTACGAGGATTTCATGCAACAGCGGTTGTTTGACCCGCTGGGAATGAAAGATACCACCTTCTGGCCAAACGAGGCGCAAATCGAGCGCCTGGCGAAATCGTATCGGCCGGATGGGGCGAAAACGGGGCTGGAAGCATTTCCCATCAGCCAGCTTATCTACCCGCTCTCGGACCGGGTGCACCGTTTCCCGATGCCGGCCGGCGGACTTTTCTCCACGGCGCAGGATGTGGCGCGTTTCTGCCAGATGCTGCTCAATGGGGGCGAATTGAACGGGCATCGTTACCTGAGCGAGGCGTCATTTGCAGAACTCACGAAGCGGCAAACGCCTGCATCGGTGAAGGAGAGTTATGGTCTGGGACTTTCGGTGGGTTCGGACTCGTTTGGACACGGTGGAGCGCATGCGACGAACATGGAGATCGATCCTGCCAAAGGCTTCGCTTTAATCTGGATGGTGCAGCATGGCGGTTTTATTGGGAATGGCGCCAAGGCGCAGGGGGTATTTAAAGAGTGGGCGTTGGAGCGGTTTGGGAAATAAGCACTTGATGAGGATTCACGCAATTGAACACAGAGATTTGATAATCTGCCTGAGCTTCGAAAGAGGTTAGGTTTTGACTTGTGTGCCATTTTGGTGCACATTTTCCGAATGCCACCTACATTGGTTAAACCTAAACCTCAGAAGAAAGAACGCCTGGTCGCACGCGTCTCGTTCGAGGACAAGGCAATAATCAGTCAAGCGGCGGCAATCGCAGGCCAGTCGGTGGGCAGCTTTATGCTCGCCGAAGCTCGCAAGGCTGCAATTCAAACGCTCGAAACGCGCCAGCGCATCCTGTTGAACACCGCGCAATCACGGCGATTGGTCGAAGCACTCCTTGCCCCGCCAAGCCCGCCCACCGAAC
>JAQGOX010000380.1 GCA_028293365.1 Verrucomicrobiales bacterium
GACGAAAATGTTTTTCTCCGCGTCGCGCAATTCCCCATCAGCACTCCGGAGGAGACCCGCGCGATGGTCGAGTTGCACTAGGAAAAGCTCTCGCCGATTCACGTCACGCAGGCCCTTTGGACGATGCACGTCCTGCCGCAAGTCAACCCTGGCGCGGAATCCGACAAGCGGCAAACGTTCCTCGTCATCATTGTCGGGCGTGATGTGGTGGAGGAATTTCTCGGCAGGCTGGAAGGGCAGGGATACCTCGCGGACCGGCTGGAATTGCCGATGCTCGATCAATTGCAGGCCACGCACATCACTGGCGATGGCGCATGGGTTTATCCGGAAAGTCATGGCCCCAACAGTCAGGCGCTTGTCGCCTGGTGGTATGGCGGCGTGTTTCAAAATCTGGCGTTGGTGACGCTGGAAGGCGGCCCGAATCGCATCGCGAGTTTGAAGGATCAACTCGTGCAAATGACCTGGGCCGGCGAACTCGAAGGCTGGCTGAATGGGCCGCCCCAATGGCATCTCGTCGGCGACGCTGGTGACGAATGGCATTCCGCGTTGCGCCAGGCCATGGACCAACCGGTTGAAGTGGTTCCACCCCTTCCGGCACAGCAATTGGCCGCTCTGACCGCCAAACGCGCGGCGCAAGCCGAAGGAGGAAATAATCTTCTGCCCCCGGAATTCGGCGTGCGATATCAGCAGCAATTTGTCGACCGCCTTTGGGGCCGCGGCTTGCTGGCTGCCCTGGCCGTTTATGGCATTTGCCTCGCGATTTATTTTGTGGCCCTCACCGTCTTCACCCACCTTACCAGCCGCGTCGAAACCCGTGCCGCTGCCATCAGCCAGACTTACACCAACTCGATTCAATTGAAGGCGATGCTTGGCGTATTGAAACAGCGCGAGGCTTTGAAATTCGCCGCGCTCGATTGCTGGGAAGCCGTGGCGGAAAATATGCCCACCGGTCTGACGCTCGATACGTTGAATTTCAACGACGGGCGAACTCTCAGCCTGCGCGGCACGGCGCCAATTGAACAGGTCACCGCGGTGACGGACTTCTACGATAATCTGCGAAAATGGAAAAAGGATAACCAGCTTCTGTTCGACACCTCCGCAAGTGAAGGGCCTCGGACTTCCGTTGGGCCGGGAGGCACGGCGGTAAACTGGAGTTTTGAACTCGACCTCAGGAATCAAAAGTGATGAAAGAGTTCTTTGCCCGCTTAAATCCAACGGAACGCCGCTTCGTGGTCGGTGTGGTCGTTCTGTTTTTCATCGTCATCAATCTCGTCTGGGTATGGCCTCATTTTGGTGATTGGAGCAAAACCCAGGACAACATGAAGACCGCGCAGGATCATCTTTACGAATTTCAAAACGGCACCAATCTGATTCCATCCTTGCGGGCGGAGATTGATAAATATCAGCGGGAAGGGGAAGTGGTGCCCCCGGCGGATCAGGCGGTCCGTTTTGTTCGCGTAATCCAGAGCGAAGCCGCCAAAGTCGGCATTGTTCCTGAAAGCATGAGCAGCCAACGCCAGACCGGCGGCCCGGCCAATGCGTTTTTTGTCGAGCAAAACGAAACCATGACCCTTCAATCTTCAGAAAAGCAACTCGTGGATTTTCTCTACAATCTCGGAAGCGGAAATTCGCTTGTTCGCGTCAAAGTGCTCTCTGTGCAGCCGGACGCGCCACACCAGCGCCTGACCACGCGCGTCACGCTCATTGCGAGCTATCAAAAAGCCGAGGTCGCTCCGCGTGGCGCCGCTCCTGCCGTGAGAACGCCGGCTGCGGCCGCGAAACCGGCTCCCACGCCCACAAAACCCGTGCCCACCAGCGCGGTTCCCGCGCCCCCGGGCGCAGCGTCGAAAACTTTAACGCCGATTAAAAAATGAAAACGATCGTCTCCCTTCTTCTCGTGCTCTGCCTTGTTTCGTGTTCGCAACCGAAGCCACCGCCGCGGCCCGAGGCGAAATATGCACCCATCGATCTGGACACCGAACCTCCAGTCGCTGCGGCCACCGGCCAGCCGGCCGCCTCCGTGACCCAGTCCAAAACGGAAGTGACCTCCACGAGCAAATCGATGACTGCACCCATGCCCGGGGATAACACGCCGTCTGCAACGGAGCCAATGAACCCCGCCACTGTGACCACCAAAACTGTGGTTACCTCAAACAGCGTCACTCACACCGCGGTGCCGATGGCAGCCCCCGCCCCTGGAAATTCAACCACCCCCTCGCCTTTTGGCCGCCCGCCGCAGCCCGCCATCCCGGCATCGGGCTCGCCCAACACCGTCACCACCACTCCTTCCGGCACACCCGTGCCCACGATGAGCTCAAACTTCCAACCGGAGCCGCTCCTCCCGGAATTGTCCGTGAATTTCCACGCTGTCCCAATTGACCTGGTTTTGCAGACCTACGCGGATTATGTGCATCGCACCTTGTTGCGCTCGCCCAATATCAACGCCCAAACGACCATCACCCTCGTTCAACAAAACCCCCTGACCAAGACCGAACTGGTGCAGGCGTTTGACGCCGTGCTGGCGATGAATGGCGTCGCCATGCTTCCCATCGGTGAAAAGTTCATTAAGGTCGTGCCGCTGGCGGATGTCCCCGGTTCGGGTATGAAAATCAGCGAAATGAACGCGTCCATGCTGCCGGAATTCGGCCCCTTCGATACGCACATCGTTCAATTGAAATTTACCAAGCCGAGCGAAATGGTTCCCATCTTGCAACAGTTCACCAAAACCCCCGCCGCGGTGTTGCCCATTGAAGGTAGCGGCATGCTGGTGCTGCGCGACACGGCGGAAAATGTCCGTGCCATGTTGGACATGATCAACCGCCTTGATACTGCGATGCCCACCGAAATTGAATCCGAAGTCATCCCCATCAAATACGCGCTCGCTTCGGATATCGCGAACGCCTTGAACAGCATCAGCGGCAGCGGTGGCGGTTCGACCTTCGGCGGCAGCTCCAGCGGGCGGACTGGCAGCCTCGGCACCAGCCGCACCACCGGTCCCGGCAATGGGCGCGGCACGGGCGGCGGCATAGGCGGCGGTTACAATGGGCAAAACTCCACGCAGGGAGGCCTCTCTTCTGGTGGTGGAATTGGTTCCGGCGGAGGTTCCCTTGGAGGAGCCAGTTCGGCCAATCCGAGCTTTACCGACCGTGTGAAGAGCCTGATCGCCCGCGCTGACACTGGCGGCAAGGGTGGCGAGTTCCAGATTCTCGGCCAGACCAAAATTATCGCCGATGAACGCATGAATGCCTTGCTCGTCTTTGCCGCCCACGATGACATGGAAAGAATCAAGAAAGTGGTCAAACAACTCGACACGGTGCTGGCGCAGGTATTGATCGAAGCCATCATCATGGAAGTCACGCTGGATAATTCGCGCACCATCGGCGTTTCGGCGTCGCAGAGTCCCATGGGGCTGAACAATCCAACGGCTGGCGGCTTCAATAACGGTCAGCAATTCTTCCCGTTCTCAGGCAGCGCCAGCTCCAACAGTTTTCCAGGTAATTTTACCAGCGCATTGCCGGGCAATATGTTCAGTTATTGGGCTAACTTTG
>JAQGOX010000016.1 GCA_028293365.1 Verrucomicrobiales bacterium
AGCTCCCCAGCGCTCGCGTAAATGGAACACACCCCAGTAAACTCCGTTCAGATAGAGATGCACAAACCGGCCGTGAGGATTTAGATGCCCCATTTCGAGCATTGAGTCGTCAGCGAATACGTTCGACAGATAAAAGCCGCGCTGAGCCATGTCATGGGAACCGCTCCGCAACTCCAACTGATCGAATTCCGCAACCGCCGCCAGACCATGTTCGTACCCCGTGAACACTGGATATTTGAATTTGGAGGCACCAAACTCCCTGCGAAAATGAAGACGAAAGCTCTTTTTCTTAAATGGGGTAAAGCTCCCTCCAAAATATTCCACTCCACAGTTTTCCTGAACCCCATTCCCGTCTCCAGGTTCCAACCATTCGAGAGAGGCCCTGACCAGTTTCTGCTCATTGGCTTTTCCACTGCCATACGACGGCGGATCCTCTTTAATCGCTTCGGCAGTTACCAAAGAAAGACTCGGAGCAGCCAGTAGGGCATTTCGTATCTGCGACTTATAATCCGGGTGATTCGCAATGGAACTTCTAAGTACCCCGGAAGCGATCACATCCTCCGGGAAAATGTAAGTGTGAGTATAAACTCTTGAAGGCTCCCAGCCAGTCTTGAAGGCCGCCACTCGCAGAAGGGTCGTATGATCGATATGAACTGGCTCAGAATAGACCTTGCTGGTGACCTTCGGCTCTGAGCCATCCAGGGTATAATGAATGACTGCCCCGGGTGTCGGGCAAACCATTGCGACGCTGGTCGCCGTTTCGTAAAACCCGCGAGGCACGTTGAATTCAATGATCGCCACCCTTGAGGAATCCCTGGCCGCGACCGTCAAAACCTTCTGTTTGGGTGCCTTTGAGGCCAAAGATTCTTGACTCGGCAACCCAGTGCTCATCACTGCCGCCAAAATCGAACAGAACAGGACCGTGATTCGTTTTCGCATGGGTGAAGATTCGACAAAAACCGATCCGATAAGTGTCGCTCCGGATTTCGAAGCTTTTTCAATCGGGAAGCCGCGGTCGAAACACAGCGACAGTCGTGTTGTTGTTCGGCATTTGCTCCAGGTTCTGCAAGATCAAAAAACTAACTATTTGGCCGATTTCAGGTGTTTATCAAAAAACGCGAGCATGGCCTGATCTGCTTTCTCGGCATCGGCACCCTTGAAACCATGCCCTGCTCCTTCAAGCGTCAGCATCTCTACATCAACTCCGCAGGCCTGAAGACGGTCGCGCATCCAGACTCCCTGCTCATAAGCCACGTATTTGTCGTCGGTTCCGTGCAGGATCAGAGTCGGCGCAGCGACGGGAGTAACCCAATTGAGAGGGCTCGAGAGAATATGTTTTTGCCGCGCTGTTTCCAGATTTCCGCCGAGCCAGAGCGGCAGGACCTCCGCCGCATCCACGCTTTTGCCATATGATTTTGTGAAATCACTGGGTCCATATCGATTCACCACGCACGCCACGCGACTGGATTGATCCGAATTGCCTTCATCGCCTTCAAATTGCGCGACATCGCCGGTCACACCGAGAAACTGCACCAGATGTCCGCCGGCGGAATCGCCGGTAACGCCAATCCGTTCCGGATCAATATTGTATTTCTTCGCATTCGCTTTAAACCACCGCACCGCCGCCTTCACGTCATAAACAGCCGCCGGAAACTGATACTTTGGAGCGAGGCGGTAGCTTATCGTTGCCGCCACGTAACCATGTTCAGCCAGTCGAATTAGAAGCGGATTATATCCTTCGCGGTTGCCGGCTCGAAAGCCGCCACCGTGAATGCAAATAATACAGGGGAGCGGATCCGCAGAACTTTTTGGTCGGGCAATATTCGCCTGAAGGTGCTGATCGTCCGGATTGGCATATTCGATTCCTTTCTCGAAGAGAACGTTATCGGGGATAACCAGGTCGGCACCTATGACATTGACTCTGACGGTCATGGAGCCGAGCAAAACAAGAAGGCTGAAAATACAAAGTGGAGATCGCATGCGATGAGTATGAAAAAGGCAGCGAGGCCGTCAAGTGCGACGGCGAATATAATGCCGCCCGGTTCGACGTGACGTCGAACCTCCTTTTTGCCAAACTCATTCGATGTCCGACGACAAGTCCCGGCCTTTTGGCCTGAATCCATTTGATGCGCTGACGAGCGACGGTCTTCCGCCTGGTCCGGTTGAAGTTCCTGAAACCGCGGCTCCCGCCCAAAAGAAAAAGAATCGCGGAAGGGTCGATATTATCCGTCAAAAGGCGGGACGCGGCGGGAAAACGGTCACGGTCGTCACCAACTTCGTCGGTATCGGACTCCCTGAAAAAGAAACGCTCGCCAAGCAAATGCAAAAATCGTGCGGAACCGGTGGAACGGTCAAAGAGGGCAGGATAGAAATCCAGGGAGATAAACGACCTGAAGTTGCGAAAATTCTGGAAGAAGCCGGGTTTCGTCCGGTTTTTGCCGGAGGTTAGTCGATGCCCGCACTAGTATTGAGATTTCAGGAAAAAATAGCCGGGGGTGTATTGATTTGACCAATTAAGGGCAGCCGCATCGGTCGGACCATTTTTGGCCGCTGTTTCTTTCCACTTTTCTCTAATGCTTTGGGGTCGATTTTTCTGAGCGATTTGAAAACTTCCTCGCAAACGAGATCGTCAATATCGTCGGTCGCGCTCAAAAGAATATCAAACGCAGCCTTGCCGCCAAAATCGCCGAGAGCGGATGCCGCCATCATTCGAATTCCGGAATCTTTGTCGCGCAATTGTTTGGATAGTGCCGGCAACGTGGTATCGGGCTGCTCGGCGATCATCCCGAGAGCGAGAATGATTGCTCCCCGAGTGCGCCATTCAGTGTCATCGAGGAATCTGATCAGATCCGGAATAGCTGGCTTGGCGGTCTTGCCATAGTCGGCCAACATATACACGGCATCTTCCCGCTTCTCGGGATCTTTCAATCTGGCGAGCAAGACCGGGAGCACTGTGTCTGATTCTTTTCCAATCCCGACGAGGCTGCCCAACGCAGCTTCGCGGACTTCAGGGTTTTTATCATGAAACCAAACAAGTAAGGCCGGTGCAGCGGCTACACCGTTCGTTCCAAGATCTGCAAAGCGCTTAATCACCTGAATACGCAGTTCCTGCGATTCCAGATTAGTCGCCAGCCCCACCATCCCTGCGACCGCTTTTGGACCAACGCTCGCGAGCGATTCAAGCGAAAGATCGAAGACTCCTTGATTGCGGGAAATCTGCGCGAGCCCATTGGTCGCCGAAGCGATCGAGTGCGCGGCTGTATTTGCAATCCGCAACAATTCTGGAACGGCAGATTCCGCAGCCGCACCTAGAACAGTAAACACCTCGACTACCTTATCAAACGATGCAACTGGCGGATGAGCATCCGCTGCATCATAAAGAGAAAGCCATTTTAAAAGACACGGAACCGCATTGGATCCGATCTCACGCAAAGCAATCACAGCTTCAGCCTCGGCGGGTGGAGCGAATCCGCCGTCGTCCTGATCGAACTGTTCGAGTTCTGCCGCCCATTCGCTCAATGCCTTTCCCTTATAATTAGGCTCCGGAGTGTCGGAAAGGGTGGCGCTGTGGACGATGATTGCCGATGAAAGTACCGCTAAACCGATCGCCAAGGCCACAGTTCGATTATTCATCATGTGGGTTACTCCCCTTCGCACGTTAGCACAAACTGGGAAAAAGCGAGAGCATCTAATCAGGCAACCATCTTGGCTGATCTGCGCCAGTTTCGCTCAAGCCGTGAGTCAACATTCGTTCATCTCCGCCCCACGCGTTCATCGCCCAGAGCACAGGCGTCTCCCCTACCCTACACCGACAAAACGCAATCAGCTTTCCATTTGATGATTCGCTCGCTCGGAAATCCCATCGCGGCACATCGCTCTGAGTTAATCGCCTTACCGAACCATCCATCGGATTGAGACGGCAGATCTCGGTTCCACCGCGTGCGAGATCCGGTTTCCAATCGCGATTAAAATGATCGGTATCGGGACGATTCGGCTGGTATTCCCAGGCCACCCGGGTGCCAGGCAAGCGACGCGAGAAAAGTACGTGTCCATCTTTCGTCCACGCCGGCATGTTCGATCCGCTTCCCCGGTGATCCGGATTTCCATAGGTGGCCGCGAACCATCGTGCCTGTCCGCTCGTAACGACGCGCAATTCAGAACCATCCGGCCGCGCCACGCAGATATCGGACGCCTCGTGTCCCGGGTCGCTCTTGAATAAGCAATCCTGAAACATCAGCCATTGCCCATCCGGCGACCAGCTCGGGCCGAAATAAAGATGGTCCGGGTGCGCAGCCACGAGTTTCCGCTCGGCTCCTTCCGCATTGCTGGTCCAGATTTGGTAGCCGTGCGGGCTCGCCAAATGAAAGGCGACACGCTGGTGATCCGGACTGACACTAAAACCGTACGGCAATCCCTCTCCGACTTTTGTAAATGGACGCGCGTCGCTCCCGTCCAGATTCATGCTCAATACCTGCCCCATCTTGCTGCGCGGAACTTGCACCAGCATCCGGCTGTCGCTAATCAACGCCTGCGGCGTATAAAAAACCTCCTGCCGATCTTTCGTCGCGATCTCAGTCAGCGACTTTCGATCCAAATCGTACAACCAAAGATGGGTCGGCGTTTGCGTGTAAAACTGGTCAAATGGACGGCCCGGACCATCCCGGCGCGCTTCCATGCTCAGAAAAACCACTCGTTTTCCGTCCGAAAGAAATGGTCCCGGTTGCCAGGTGACTTG
>JAQGOX010000418.1 GCA_028293365.1 Verrucomicrobiales bacterium
TGGAACTCAATCAATATCTTTACCTGCAAGGCGAAGTCGTTAAGCTCTTTCGCGCACCGCAAGGGCCTGATTCCGGCTTTCTCTTTTACGCATCAAACGGAAAACGTCGTTGTTATTTTGACACAAGCGGAACGACGCATGCCCTTGAAGAACCTTGCTACATTGTCGAACCGCATTCTCCAGGGGCGAAACCGGCCGCCAACGGTCTTCCCGAATTCACGCTTTTTTATACGAATGATGACGATGGTGAGAGAAAGCTTGGTTCTGACTCAAAACTCTATTTCGAACCGCCAGCGGATGGCAGGTACCTGGTCCGCGTCACTGACTCCCGGGGATATTCAGGAGAACGCTATATCTACCAATTGACCGCGCGAAAAGCACAGCCCGATTTCCGAATTGAATTCGGCTCTTCGAATCCAACTATCGCAGCCGGTAGCGGTCGTTCATTCACAATATCCGCTGAGCGAATCGACGATTACGAAGGCGAAATTAAAGTTGAAATAAGTGGGCTTCCCCGGGGCTTTTTCGTTTCGACTCCAATTGTGATCCAGGCAGGCCAAACATCGGCTGCAGGTGTGATTTATTGCTCCGTTGACGCACCGTCACCCGAGGGAACCAATGCAACGAGTTCAAAGGCTGTTGTGAGCGCGGTGATCGACGGTAAAACGATCACCCATGAGCTTAAGGGTTTCGGTACCATAAAAAAGGGGGAGCAACCAAAACTGTTCGTCCGTTTTGAACCGGATTCAACCGGTACGATAGCCAACGGCCAGACTGCCGCGGATCAGCCGCTTGAGATTACGATTGCGCCCGGCCAAATCGTACCCGCCTGGCTCAGGGTAAAACGAAATGGTCACGACGACCTCGTTACTTTTACCGTGGAAAATCTTCCCCACGGAGTTATCGTCGACAATATCGGTTTAAACGGCGTGTTGATTCCAAAAGATCAGAACGAGCGGCAGATCTTCCTCAAGGCTGCCAGATGGGTACCTGAAACAGATCGGTTGTGCTACGCAGTTGAGAACCAGGCCGGGAACCAAACCTCGCGTCCACTTATGTTGCACGTGCGCCAGGCGGCGCCTCAAACAGCAGCGGTTCGTTAAGGAATTCGGAAAAAGTCAGCAACAGAACCAGACTGAATGTCTCGAAATGGCTATTCCGCAGGCGCACCGACCTTCATCATTGCAAAGACCATGATCCCGATAATGATGACAGCGAGTACGACTCCAACCACTATGAAAATCATGTTGGTTTTGTCTTTTTTCTTGGCAAAACCAGAGTTCTTATCGAACTTGACCTGGGAGGGGCCTTGTTCGAATTCGTTCATTTTAACTCCGCGAGGAATAACTCGAGTTTGATCCAGTTTTTGCTTGGCAGCAGTCGCCGCCGCCGGACTGCCAGGTGCAGGAGCAGAGGCCGCGCCGTCTGCCTCCAGTCGAAGTTCGATATTCCCCAGACGCAATATTTGCCCCGGCTTTAATGTCGACTCAGTGATCTTTTCCCCGTTTATGAAAGTTCCATTGGTGGAATTGAGGTCCTTGATCACTACATCGGAACCTTTTAGAAGGACTTCGCAATGATGACTCGACACCGACGGCTCAGCAATCTGGAAAGAATTATCCTCCAGACGCCCAATGGTGGTTTTATCCACCTTTAGTTCGAGCGTTCGACCGGTCAGTCCTTCACTGAGTGCGACAAGTTTCGACATCGGTAGAGGCATTATCTTCAGCATCCCGTTCAAGTCAAACGGTTTATTAGCAAACCTCACTTTCGATCAAAGAAAAGCTCTCTAAGATCAGCCGCAATCGCTCCAAAAATACTTTTAAAAGGTTATCTGCTAGAGTTTCAAGCATTGAGTTTCTCTCACTTTGAAGTTCCGAACAACGCTTCTCGCAGCCCTGCGCGCGGTTGGTTCTTATTCGGATCCCAATAGGCGAAGCCCGCTTTCCAATCCCAAACGGCCCAGGCCAGATCGTTGTTCTCAAGCCGGGTGCGAAATTCTCGATACCAATTCGCCCGCGAAATGTCGTCAGCGTTCACAATCGCACCGAACTCTCCGAAATGAATGGGACGTCCGTAGTATAGTGACCAATCATGTGCAGTTTGAATCTTGTCTTCGAACGCAAGCGAGCTGCTGGGGTTTTTATTTCGCGGGACGGAATTATAGCGTTCAAACCATTGGACCATTCCACGGTTCGCCTTTGTTGCTGCAATCGGTGCCAGCGGAGTTTCCGGAGGGCCTGGGAAAATCACTCCTTTGGTCCCCATTTGAGGACCAACCCACGACGCACCTTGATGCGTGAAATTAAATGGATCGTAACAATGCACGGTTACTATTAAATTTGAATCGTTGTCAGGCAGGCTCAGATTTTTCAATTCGTCGACTGCATTCCAAGAGCCCGGTCCGACAAAAATGGTGTGGTTCGGACAAGACTTTCTCACGAGTTGTATCGCTTCGGCTAAAATGGGATTCATCACTTGTGTGGTGGCTTTATCCATCGGTTCGTTCAATAGCTCGAACCCAACCTGTTCTGAGGAGAAACTCTTATAATGTTCAGCGATTTGCTTCCAAATGGCAAAAAACTCCGCCTTCGTGGAGACGGGATTCTTGTAGAACGCGTCAAAGTGATGAAGATTCACAATAACGTTCAAATGGTTGTTCAACGCGTTTGTCACCATGAAGTCACATTTCGAGTAAAATGCATCTTCAATCCGATATTCGGGTGTTTCGCCGACCCAATCGTTCCATCGCATTGGAATACGCACGTGATCGAAACCTTCACGAGCAGCCGCGTGGAAGTCCTCCGCTGAATATCGCACACCCCAATCCTGGCCTCGCGGAGCTTCCAGGTAATTGCCGAAATTCACTCCACGACGATACCGAGCGATAGCCCTGTGTGCGGGGCTGTTGGCGCCGTGATGTCGTGCCATTTCCACAAAACCGTTTGGCACCGCAGCACGCGCCTCCACCCCAAGCTTAACTGGTGCTCCCGCTTTCACCGCAATCCGAACTTCTTTGCGGGCATTATGCCAGGCACGGGCGACCTCAGGTTCCCCCGTGACCGGAGCGGCTCCTTGCCAATCGTCGAAACTCGCAGGCATCCCATCCCTGGAAAAATTGCTCCAAAGCACTTCTTCTTTGAAAAGGTT
>JAQGOX010000439.1 GCA_028293365.1 Verrucomicrobiales bacterium
GTTCGTGTTATCGCCCGTAGAAATGAAGAGATTCCCCTGAGAATCAAAGGTGAGCGATCCGCCCGTATGGCAGCAAACGTCACGCTGCGTAGTCACGCGCAAGATTATTTTCTCCGAGGCCGTGTCCAACTGGTCGCCATCAAGAATAAACCGGCTGACTTGATTTTCGTCCAGGTTGGGCGGCGAATGATACAGCTAAATCCAGTGGTTTTTTTCAAACTGAGGGTCGAGTGTGATCCCCACGAGGCCATCCTCCCAGGCCGCATTCTTCGAACCGCTCGGATGGAAGTTCACATTTAATTTTCCTGCCGTCACCGTTGTTTTGGATTCGGGCTTCCATATTCTTATCGCGCCAGTGCGTTCGATGAAAATCACGCGACCGTCGGGTGCCACCGCCAATTCCATGGGGTCGGAGCAGGCTGTTTCTAAAACGATCTTTTGGAAGTGATTCTCAACCGTGTTGGTCGGGCCGCTTGCCTCAGCCGCGTCATTGTGCGAAACGCTCGAGATAACGAGCAGAACCGTGCAAACCTTCCAATTTCGCAGGCAATTCAATATAGTTCGAAGAAACATGATTTCCGACGAGCTTACCAGTAACTTCCGGGCTGGAACAGAATTTCAATAATCTCCTGGCCCTAATCGGGAATAAGCACATGAATCTGGAAGAGAGTTATCGGGCGCTTGGACTGAACCCCGGAGCCAGCCTGCACGAAGCAAGGCGCTCGTATCTCCAACTCGTGAAGTTCTTTCACCCCGATCGGCATCAAAACAGTCCCGGATTGCTGCGCAAGGCCACGGAGGAAACAAAAAAACTCAATCTTGCCTACGAGCGTGTTTGCAAAGCTTTTGAGGCCGGACGGCGACCTGTGCCCGAAAAGCGGAAGCAGCCGAAATCATCGCGTGCAGAGGAGCCCGGCAATCCGCCAATTCATGGGCAGCCATTTATCGTTCCCTCTTGCGGAGCAAAACTGAACTGGGTGGCCGCAGGCCGGTTTCAGATGGGAAGCCCAGTCGTCGAAGCAGGCCGCTCGAATGACGAAGGGCCGCAAACGGACGTGACAATCAGTCGCGGTTTTTGGCTGGGAATATTCCCGGTAACCCAGGGGGAATGGAAGACTGTGGCAGAGGACGTGAGAGGCATGAAGGCTGAACCGAGTTTTTTTAGGGGAAACTGGCTGCCGGTGGAGCAAATCAGTTGGAACGACTGTCAGGAGTGGTTGCGAGCGGTGAACACACTGGAGGAAAGAGGAAATCGATTGCCACTTGGTTTCCGGTATCGTTTGCCAACCGAAGCGGAATGGGAATTTGCCTGCCGGGCCGGGTCCTCGACCTGTTTTCATTTTGGAGATGTTGACGGCCAACTGGGCGACTACGCCTGGTATTCAGGGAACAGCAAAGGTCAAACCCATTCCGTAGGAGAGAAAAAGACAAATGGCTGGGGATTTTACGACATGCACGGCAATGTCTGGGAATGGTGCGAGGACCGGTATGGCGGTCCACTGCCCGGCGGAAGTGTGACCGATCCCAAGGGACCCGTTTTCGGAGCCAACCGCGTCTTTCGCGGCGGTTCCTGGGGTATGGTCCCTTCCCGCTGCCGCTCCGCTTATCGGGTCTGGAACAAGCCTGGCTACCGTGATTACACTCTTGGCTTCCGCGCAGCCCTGGCCCCTGCGGACTGACCGCAATTTGGCTGCAATTTGGAACGGTCTTTTTCGATCCACATTGCATTTGGTGAACCGGATTCTTACGCTTGGCAAAATGCTCGGAACATTCCTGAATGCGGGTGCAATTATCGGCGGAGGAATCTCCGGCCTGGTCCTGACCCGCCAGATATCCCCCGTCACCGAAGCTCGTTTGAAGATTTTCATCGGAACCGTGGTTAGTTACGTTGGAGTGACCACAACCTGGGGCGCGATCAACGGAAGATTTGGTCAGGTGATGAAGCAGATCTTCATCGCCATGCTTTCTCTTGTTATTGGAAATCTAATCGGCAGAATCCTGGGTCTGCAGGCAAAGCTCAATCGCGCTGGCACATTAGCGCGAAACAAAATGGCCGCAGCCGGGAGTGTGGACGGCACTCGTCTGGCGGAGGGATTTGTCACCTGCACGCTTCTCTTTTGCATCGGCCCGATGGCCATCCTGGGAGCGCTGCAGGACGGCCTCAATGGAAATATCCGAATTCTGGCTGTGAAATCAATTATGGACGGATTGACCACTCTCGCCTTTGTTAAAACATTCGGCTGGGGAGTGATGCTATCTGCGTTCCCATTGTTTGCGTATCAAGGTGGCATTACGATGGCGGCCCGAAACATTGAACCATTTTTACACAATCAGGCATTGCTGGATTCGGTGAATGCAACGGGCGGCCTGCTGATCCTGTGCATCGCCCTGGTCATTTTTCAAATCCAGAAGGTTCCTCTGGCGAATTACCTTCCAAGTCTCGCAGTTGCTCCTTTTCTTACCTGGCTCTGGCGATAATCGTCCCACGCTTCGAGACCCCCTTCTTGACCTCAACGTGAGGTTGATCCGGCAGTTTTGTTGCTTGCAAGATATTCCAGAAGGTCGGCCGCTTCCTGAGCAGTCATCGCCGCCAATAATCCTTCAGGCATCGCGGATAAAGCTGATTCGCGTGCCTCTTTGATCGCGGTGAGTTTGATCCTTCGTTCCGCGAGAGATTCGTCTCGAATAACGATCTCGGCGGAATCACGTTTTAAGATAAATCCGCTCAGTTCACTTTCGTCGCGGAGCGTCAGAGCAGTTACCTTATACTCGGGGGCGATGTTCTTGGACGGATAGAGAATCTGTTCCAGCAATTGCACGCGATTATACTTCGTGCCGATTGCAGTGAGGTCGGGTCCAAACGCTCGGCCTGCACCCGCCGATACGTGGCAGCGAGCACATTGTGATGCTCCGACGAACAATTCCTGTCCACGTGTCGCGTTGCCCTTCAATGCGAGAATTGTTTGGGGATTGATTGTTGCCCCAAGCGTCTGGCGACGCCGTTCCGGCGGAAGCAGACGCTGGAATAAATCACGAACCAAACCGTTGGTATGTGACGCGGCGAGCGCAATCACTTTTTGCTGATCGTTAGCCGGTGCTTTGGTACTGATTGAATCAAGCAGGAAAAGAGCGCCGTTCATCGTCGAAAGCAATTGGTCAAAGTCTTTTCGTGCGAGAGCAGTTGTTAATTCTGCCAATTTTTGGCTTTCAGTTTCTTTTGAGGGAATTGTTGCAATCCAATCCCGCATCAGAGCGACCCCGTCCGCATCCGCAAGTCGTGAACCGATATGCGGCATATGTCCGGAGCCTTCGGTGTTGATCCTGTAAAAAAGCGTGGAGGTGAAAGGATCTCCCGGCGCGACCACTCGAGCGTTCTTAATCCCGAAGTCACCACGCGTAGGTTGGGCATTCACGGTCCGTGTTTCTTCAATGCTTAGTTCGTAATTAAACCAGGAGGGGACCCCTCCACCCGCGCCGTTGCGATGGCAGGTCGCGCAATTCACCTGTAACCAGGCGCGCGCGCGATCGTTAAGCCCGGCCTTTTCGTCGTATGGGTTAGTTAGATGAACCGACGGTTTGGGTGGATTCTTAACTCCAAGTAATCCGAGATTTTCAAGTCTCTGAAGTTCTGAACCTTCACCCGCCCCACTCAGTTGCAGCCAGTTGAATGAGAGCGTTTCTCCCGCCCAGGCATTATGGCAACGCAGGCATTCAGCGCGCGCCACAAATCGCCAGGGAAC
>JAQGOX010000460.1 GCA_028293365.1 Verrucomicrobiales bacterium
GCGATGTGTCCCGGCGGATATCCGATTCAGGAATCGCAAAACTGGCAATCCGGATTTTTGCCCGGTGTCTATCAAGGCACCTATATTGACACGCAGCACACGAAAATCGACAAGCTGATTGAGAATATTCGCGCGAAGTACACATCGCTTCCAGAACAGCGGCAGCAACTCGATTTATTGCACGAGCTGAATGAGAAACATCGCGCCAGGCGCCAGATGGATGGCCAGCTCGAAGCGCGGATCGAATCATTCGAACTCGCGTATCGCATGCAACTGGATGCCACCGACGCTTTCGATATCTCCCGGGAGCCTGAAAATATCCGCAAGATGTACGGCGAAGGGACGCAAGCGCGCCAACTCATGATAGCCCGTCGGTTGATTGAAAAAGGGGTTCGATTTGTGCAGGTCTGGACTGGTGAAGGGCAGCCCTGGGACAATCACGATGACATCGAGGTAAATCATCGCCGACTCGCCAAAGATTGCGACCAGGCTATCGGCGCGTTGCTTAAGGATCTGAAACAACGCGGCATGCTCGACGATACTCTGGTGATTTGCGGGGGCGAATTTGGCCGTACTCCGACGGTGGAATTACCGCAACCGGGCGCAAATGCCGGAAAGATCAACGGCCGAGACCACAACCACCATGGCTTTACTACCTGGATGGCAGGTGGCGGTGTTAAGGGCGGCTATGTTCATGGTGCGACGGACGAATACGGATTTCAAGCTGTCGAAAATAAAGTTCATATCCACGACCTCCACGCCACAATCCTGGCGCTGCTCGGGTTCGATCATGAGAAGTTCACCTATCGCCACGCCGGACGGGATTTCCGCCTCACAGATGTCGCCGGGCATGTCGTGAAGGAATTGATTGCCTGAGTTTACCTGGTGCAAACCAGTAGGTTCAGAGCTCAACGGATTCCGCCGCTGAAGTAGGTTCGAGCGCAGGTCTTGGGTCAACTTTCGGTGGTAATTGTGAGCAGTTTCTCCGGATATCGATTGACATTCCAAGCTCAATTCCCGGCAATCACCGTATGGAATTATTCCCCGACTTGCGCGATTTGCCTGAGAGCGATCCGATATCCATTTACCGTTATCGTGACGGACTTTATGCGGCCGACCTGCTGAGTGCGGCAATCGTTTGGCTCGATTTTTTTTCATGGCTCGCCGTTCATCCCTCCACGAAGGAGGCGATTTGTGCGGAACGGGGATTGGTTGATCGACCGGTGGATGTGATGCTGACTCTCTTCGCGGCAATGGGACTGATTGAAAGCGAGCAGGGAGTCTTCCATCTCACGACTTTGGCGAAAGAACATTTAGTCGCCGGTTCGCCCTGGTTTCTTGGGCCCTATTACGGTTCGCTCAAAGAGCGGCCGGTATGCAAGGATATGCTAAGTGTCCTGCAGACGGGGCGGACTGCGAATTGGGGAAGTCTGAAGACAGAAAAGGACTGGGCCAAAGCGATGGAGGATTCAGTGTTTGCCGGGCAATTCACCGCGGCAATGGATTGCCGCGGTGTTTATCTCGGGCAGGCAGTTGCGAAGAACGTGGAGCTTAAATCGTTCTCACGTCTGCTCGATATTGCTGGTGGTTCCGGGATTTATGCTTGTTCGATGGTGGCGCATCATCCACATCTGCGGGCATCCGTGTTTGAGAAAACACCGGTGGACAAGGTGGCGGCGGAGGCGATTGCCAAACGTGGATTTAACGATCGGGTGAGTGTTATTGCTGGGAACATGTTCGCTAACCCGTTACCAACCGGATTTGATATCCACCTGATCTCGAATGTGCTGCACGATTGGGATATCACTCTGGTGATGCAAATCCTCAAAAGCTCGTTTGACGCATTGATGCCCGGTGGGTTGTTGATTATCCACGACGCACATATTAATCGAGAAAAGACTGGACCGCTGCCTGTGGCCGCATATTCAGCAATGCTGATGCATTCGACAGAGGGAAAGTGCTACTCGATTGCGGAAACCGAAAGCTACCTGACTAACTGTGGTTTCCACAATTTCGATTTCAAAGATACCGCGGCAGACCGCGGTATCATCACTGCGCGGAAACCCAAATAGATTTATGATGCCCCCCTTACTGCTCAATAACTGCCGGCTGGCCTTCCCTGATTTCATCGCTCCCGGTGCAATTTTGCTTGAAGAGGGCAAAATCGGCCGCATCTGGCTGGATGAAACCCCCGCGTTGCTGACGAAAGTGCGTGAATTGGATTGCGCGGGGCTGCTCGTTGCTCCCGGACTGGTGGATATCCACAATCATGGCGGATTAACGTTTGATTTTGGCGGAGCGAATGCCGCGGGAAATAACGCCGCACTCGATTTTCACGCCTCGCACGGCGTCACGACGATGCTGGCAACGGTGATGACCGAAACGCATGAACGGATGGCGGGAGCTTTACGGTTGCTTGCCGAGCAGAGACGTGCCGGAGAATTGTGCCCCAATTTTTTAGGAATTCATGTCGAAGGGCCTTATTTTCATCCGGACAAGCGCGGAGCCCATAAGCTGGAATGTTTGCGCGATCCGGTGCGCTCGGAATATGAGCTTTTTTGGAAGCTGTCGGACGGGTTGATTCGTATTTTCACCCATGCACCCGAGCGCACGGGCTCAGTCGAGTTTTGCCAGTTCTTTCATGAGCGAGGTTGTGTTCCAACCATTGGACATACGCGGGCCACGATGGCGGAGATTCGCCGGGTTGCAGCATACGGTGCACGTCATTTTGTTCATGCGAACAATGCAATCGATTGGCCGCAGCGCCGCACGCGGAGCGAAGGGTGGCTCGGAACCGAGATGATGGGGATGGGAACCTTGCTCGCGCATTCCAGTCTGACGGGAGAAATCATTTCGGACGGCTATCATGTGCCCGTTGAGATGATTCGGGTGATTCTGGCGGCCAAAGGAAGTGACGCGGTGGCAATCGTCAGTGATGCCTGCCCCGCCGCTGGCTGCGAGCCGGGAGAATATCTCCAGGGCGGTTTAAAAATTATTCTTAAAGAAGGCGGTCTGGTGCTTTCCGGCGCCGGGTCGATGGACGGCACGACACCGCTTGGCGGAAGCGCTACGACACAGATTCAAATGATCCGGAACTACATCAAGTGGGGGTTTGGATTGCTCACCCCATTGAAAATGGCCACAACTGTTCCCGCGCGGATCATCGGGGAACGGAATAAAGGATCGCTGTGCGTCGGCTCTGACGCATATCTAATCGTGATCGATGACGGGGCGGAGCTCTATGCAACCATCATTGGCGGAGTTGTCGTTCACGCCCGCGACCCGCAATGGAGAGAATAAAACAGGTAGAGGTTAAGCCACCCTTGCCGCTGGTGCGGAAAGAACCTCTTCAGCGGCGCTTTGACCACGGTAAAAATCAGCCAATCCGATTTTTGATGGGCGCAATCCCTGCGCGGAGATTGCATTCAGAATGCGTTCCTCCGTCATGATGAATCGTTCGCGTTTATAGAGAAGATAATCTGCGCGCACTTCCGACGGAGTAAGATTAATCGTGACCAGATTCGCTCCCGTGCGAAGGCCGCGGCGATAGCCACTCTCCGGTTCGCTTAGATTGAGCGCGCTCACAGCCGGGATCACCCAATCGGGCCGCATCAACCGCAGTGCGGCCATGCTGTTTAGGGTGAGGTCGATATCAGACAAAGGTGCGTCCGATTGGGGTGTTTCGTCCCCCGGTATAAAGGGGCTCACGCTGCAGCCACTCAATGGCAAATCGGCCGCGAGCCGGAAATTCGCCAGCAATTCAGAGGGGCCCTGGGCGGGCAATCCCGCGATAAACCCGGAACTTACACGCCAACCTGTATTGGCCAGATGCCGAATATGCTGAATGCGTTCAGGCAGGGTGCCCGGGGACTGCATGGTCCGGTAATGATCCTCGTCAGCAGTTTCGAATTTTAAGATATAGATCGAAGCACCCGCATCCTGCAGTTCCGCGTAGAGTTTGGGATTCAGTGAGCCGAGACAGACGCTGATTCCAAGTGGTGTTTCTTTTCGAACGGCACGGATCAGGGGCAAAACCACGTCGCGAATGGCAACCGGGTCTTCTCCAGTTTGAATATTGATATCGGTGATGCTTTTGGGACGATGGTGAATGAGCATTTCCGCGACCGGCTCATAGTTGGTGCGGAAGCGTTCGAGCGCGCGATTCTCCCGGCGCATGCCACAATAAGTGCAGTTCTGGCGGCAAAAATTCGACAGTTCGACCACTCCTCGGACAAATACGTCCCGTCCGAAATTTTCACGCGCGAGAGCCTCGGCACGTTCGTGGAACTGTTCCTGCGGAGATCCTTTGAGCCTCAGCAGTTCGTACTCTGGCAAAAAACTGGTGCGTGACATGTAATCCGTTATCCAGACTATCGTACTAGATTTTAAAGGAAGCAACAAGGGGCCAAAAGGCTCTGGGGTTTACGGCGCATGATTGGAAGGCTTTACAATAAATCCAGAACCATCGCCATTTTTGAATGGCTCAGAGAAAGCGCGTGCGGGCGATGTCATCGGCATGATTTGCGCAGGGAATAAAATAAATGGTGCGCGAGAGAGGACTTGAACCTCCACCCCTTACGGGACCAGATCCTAAGTCTGGCGTGTCTGCCATTCCACCACTCACGCAACCTTGATTATCAAGATGTTAGGAGTTTATACGCTTTTTGATTGCGTATTGTGACACTTATTGTGACACTTCTGCCTAATGAATC
>JAQGOX010000461.1 GCA_028293365.1 Verrucomicrobiales bacterium
GAAGATTGCAACGTCGCAAATGGGACGAACTTGACCTGACCGGCTCGCAGATCTCGAAAGACTTTGAAAAAACCCGCCATTCATTAACTCCGGCTCGAATTCACCGTTTTCCAACACATAAATTCGACAAACCGATCACATGCATCCGACCGGCCTTTTCACGAATCACTCCGATTTGGTCCTGAAATAAAACGTTTTTCTATTCCCAACGCCTTTAATTTCGAAGCCAGTGTCGTCGGCTTCATACCCAAGGATTCTGCGGCTCCGCCTCGCCCAAATACTCTTCCATTCGATTGTCGGAGGGCTGCCAGTATATTGTCCACTTCCCGCTTTTTCAGTTCATCCCACGACAGTATCGAGGGGGGGAAACTCGGCGATTTAACGGTTCCGACAGGATGGCTCGGGTTTTTGAGCGCCACGCGGGGCCGCTGCAGTTCAAACTTCAAATCTCCCGATTCTCTGGCTAAAATAACGGCTCGCTCCAGCACATTCTCCAGTTCACGTACATTTCCCGGCCAATCATATCCTTCCAGTTCCCGGAGCTGTCTCGTATTCAATCGTGGCGCTTTTATTTTTAATCGAGCGGCGCTCTTGCGGATAAATTGAAGAGCCATCGGCGCTATATCCTCTTTTCGATCACGCAAGGGAGGAATTTCAATTGGAAAAACCGTCAATCGATAGTAAAGATCTTCGCGAAAATTCCCGGCCTCGACTTCCTCTTTCAGATTCCGGTTGGTTGCTGCAAGAATTCGCACATCTGCGCACCTGGTTCTTGCATCCCCCACCCGTTCGAATTGTTTTTCCTGAAGCACCCGCAATAATTTCGCCTGCAGCGACATTGGAATTTCACCAACCTCATCCAAAAACAGATCGCCGCCCTGGGCCAGTTCAAATCGGCCAATTCTATCACTCAGCGCCCCAGTGAACGCCCCCTTTACATGCCCGAAGAACTCGCTCTCAAATAATGTTTCAGGAATCGCACCGCAATTCACTTTGATAAACGGACGCGATTTTCTCGGTCCTCGCTCGTGGATAGCGCGTGCAATCAGTTCCTTTCCAGTGCCCGATTCCCCGAAAATCAAAACGGTTGCCGTGGTTTCAGCAACCAATTGCACCTGCTGCAACACCTTCTGAAACGATTTGGACTGGGTCACGATATCTCCAAAATGAATCGTCTGTTTAATCTCATCGCTCAAATACTCGTTCTCGAGTTCAAGCTGAGTTCGCAGGCGATTCAACTCATCGAAACTGCGCGCATTCCAAATCGCCACTGCCGCATGATCCGCAAAGGTGCGCAGCCATTGAAAATCTTCATCACTGAATTTCGTTCGGCTAAAGACCGCCAACACACCCAAAAGCTCGTCGCGACAAATAAGAGGGTGTCCCGCGAAACTTCGAATCTTTTCACGTTCGACCCACTCCGGATCCGCAACCCAATCCTGCGAAGGTGTAACATCAGAAATTAATAACGCCTCTCGATTCTGCGCAATGCATCCGATTTTCCGCTCACCCAGCTCAATCCGGTGCGCTTTTCCAGCAACCCCAGTATAAAGCTCCCCAGTCGCCAACGATTTCCCGGAACTGGCAAGCAGATG
This sequence comes from Verrucomicrobiales bacterium, assembly GCA_028293365.1. Lineage (GTDB taxonomy): Bacteria > Verrucomicrobiota > Verrucomicrobiia > Limisphaerales > SXQI01 > JAQGOX01. The sequence continues at coordinate 1,596 of JAQGOX010000461.1, forward strand.
CAATACACGCTGCGAACCTTTCGCCACTGGCGAGCCGGAACAAACAAGGCATTCCCTATCACTTTCAAGGACCCAAAGCCTCGCCAACGCCACATCCGACGCCTCTGTCACCCCGTCAACAATTTGCCGCAGGATCGGCGCAAGCGGTTGCGCTTGCACCACGCTCAGCATAATTTGTTGAAGTGAACGGATATTCACGGAAGCAAAGGTGCTACGATTTTTCGTAATAATCAAACAATACGTAGGTTTAACGAATCTTTACAAACGCAATTTGTTGATAATCAACGTGAAGAGTTTGGCATCAAAGCTGTTAATACGATCTCATGATAAATAATCAAAAAACTCCTTTTCAAGATTCAGGTTTCGTTCGAATAGTCGTCGGTTCCACAGGCCTCGGTTTGGCCCTGATGTTGGGATCGTTGGCTGCGGTCCGCGTAAACGGATCTCAACACTATCAATTCGGATGGAACTGGATGGTTCCTCTTTCGATGATCGCCGCAGTTTATGGTAATAGCCGATTATGGAAAAGTGTGTGGCGGGCGCAAGCCAATCCAAATCCAAAAAACAAAAGGATTGCCATCATCCACGCTGTCGTCCTGGCGGCTCTGGCAATTGGAGCGTTTCTTTACCCCCTTCGCTTCATTGAGGCTGGAAATTTTTCAGCGGTGGCCCGAGGTTTGGGGACTGCCGTTATATTCCTCGGTATACTCGGCACATTTATTTATCAGATCGGACGCGCCTTATCCGGCCCGGGTAATTCCGAACCGGAAAGTACGCTGACTATCGACATCGCTAAACCGTGATGTAGAATGTGTGGGAAGAGATGTCCCACAGCGCGCAATTCCCGGAAGAAGCCTCCGACGAGGGCGAATTCGAGCGGCAGGAAGATGCCTTTCGCGAATTCGTTTCTGCAGACAGATCAACCCCCTATCCCGCAACCGCCGGACGATACCACCTTTACGTTTCTCTCGCCTGCCCATGGGCCAGCCGCACGGTCATCGCGCGAAAGTTGAAAGGGCTCGAACAGGCCGTCGGCATGACGGTCGTCGATCCAATTCGCGATGAACGCGGTTGGGCCTTTCGTGACGGTCCGGGGTATGGCAAAGATCCCATTAACAACTTCGCATTCCTGAGCGAGGCTTATTTCGCGACCGATCCAGGATTTAAAAGCCGGGTCACCGTCCCGGTTCTCTGGGATAAACAGCAACGGCGCATCGTGAACAACTCAGAAGATGACATTTGCCGGATGTTCAACGAAGGATTCGGAAAACTGGCAAATCCTGAACCGAATATCTTTCCGAAAGAGATCGAATCTGAGCACAATAAGCTCTCTGCGTTCATTTACGAAAACGTTAATAACGGAGTCTATAAGGCTGGATTCGCGGTAAAACAGGCCGCCTACGACAAAGCCTGCCGAACGGTCTTTTCGGCGTTGGATGAATTGGAGGCGCGACTCGCTAAAAAGCGTTACCTTTTTGGAAACCATATCGTGGAAGCCGATTGGCGGCTTTTCTGCACATTGATCCGCTTCGATGCGGTTTACCACGGCCATTTCAAATGTAATATTCGCCGCATTCTGGACTTTCCAAATCTTGAAGGTTATCTCCTGGACCTTTACCAGCAACCCGGCATTTCTGACACGGTCAACTTGGATCACATTAAACGTCACTACTACTTTACGCACGACGAAATCAACCCAACTCGAATCGTTCCCCTCGGTCCCGCTCTCGACCTCAGAAAACCACATGGCCGGGATAAATTAAAATACTGACTCATCTGGAATCGAAAGCAACCATATGCCAGGGAACTTGATTGTAATCAAAAGTGGATGCGCAATGAAGCGCGGACAGGCGCGGAAAACTTAATGGGATTCTCACACTTTTAATCACACCAAAAAACCCAGACACATTTTACAAAACTCGACAGCA
>JAQGOX010000467.1 GCA_028293365.1 Verrucomicrobiales bacterium
GCCCTCGTGGGCGGCGTACTTCGGGACCTCGGCGGCGCCTTTAGCGTCCCACTGGTCCAGATCGGAGAAAGCCTCGGACTCTAAGGTGGCGAGGTCGCTGACGTGGGATGTGGTCACGGCATTTCCACGATGATCATAGCCAGGGCATTTCCAAAATCCAAAGTGCATGGCTTTGACTTCCATGAGAAGTCCATTGAAGAGGCACGCAAACACGCGAAAAAACATAACCTGTCGAACATTCGCTTCCAGACACTGGAAGCGAAGGAACTGCCTGGGAAATACGATCTCATCACGATGTTCGATTGTCTGCATGACATGGGCGACCCGCTCGGTGCCTTGACACATATTCGAGCCGCACTCAAACCCAACGGTTCGGTCATGATTGTCGAACCAATGGCCGGGGACAGTTTGAAAGACAACCTGAATCCCATCGGGCGGATGTATTACTCCGCATCCACGATGGTCTGCGTTCCCACCTCGCTGGCACAACCAACCGGCACGGCCCTGGGGGCGCAAGCGGGCGAAAAACAGTTGCGAAAGCTGATCAAGGAGGCTGGCTTCCGTATTTGCTGCCGGGCAACCGAGACTCCCTTCAATCTAATTCTTGAAGCGCGATCATAACAGTCTATTGAAATGAATGCGAACGGTTCATAAAGGTCCACAAGCGAGATTGACTCAGGAACTGCAGTGCCCTCATGAGCGACCAGTTTATTGAAGGTCATTACACGAGGTTCACGAACGGCTTTAAACCCGTCCTGACGGACTGCTTTCAAGGGATGGTCCGGATTTGGATTTTGCGGAAGACGGAGGTGGCTGTTTGATGGAGGAAGATGAGGTGTCCGAGCCCGCCGCCGATGCCAGCGCCCATGTCTGAGATGTTGTAGTTGGCGCCGGCACTCGTTTTGGCGGTGTTCCACGCGACACTGCCGATGTCGTAGTTCACGATGCGCGCCCCGTTGAGCCAATGTTCGACGTGATTTCCCTGCATGAGGATTTCGCAGCGGTTCCATTCACCGACGGGGGAAAACTTTGGATTGCTTGGGGCGAAGAAACGGTAGGCTGCCCCCATGTAAAGATAGGCACCGAGGCCCGGGTAAGCTGAGTTGTTGAGGAGTTGATACTCAGGACCGGCGGAGGCGATGTTGCTGTGGTTTTCGTTGCCGCGGTAGATGACGCCGGAGTTTCCGCTGGCGCCAGTTTTCCATTCCCATTTGAGGTGGAAGCTTGCGTAGGGAACGCGGGTGATCAGATGTACGGAGGGAGCATCGGATATCATGGACAATTCGCCCAGGTTATTCGTGGACCAGGAAGCGGTGGGAAAGTCGGACTGTTGATATCCGCGGAATGCGTCGAGGGAGCTGCCATCGAACAGTGCGTCGCCGCTGCTGAGTTCGAAGAACCGCGCAGAGCCGGTCGGGTCGAGCGTGACGCGGACTGTGGAATTGGTGATGAGCGTGGGGACGACCAATTCGCGCCAGGCGGCGGAAACGGGATCGGGGGCTTCGAGGAGAAAGTAATGAGAGAAATCGGCAGGCCAGCTAAGCTGGATTTTTCCAATGGCGAGGACGGCAGTGAGGATGGGCTCAGAGGCGCTGGCGGATGGAATTGCGCCCGCGATAACGAGCAGAAGTGGGAGGAGCGCTTGCCAGGAACGTTTCATGGACTAACGTGAGGCTCGGTGTTGGGGGCGTCAAACGGAAACTCTCGGTAACCGCGAACAATACCCTCGCATCGCTCTGTTCAAAAGCCCTTCTCTCGCGCTGAATTCTTTTGCGGCCATTGCATTTCTGACTTGGGGCTTGCGTGGATTTGACCCTGGCGGTATCGACGTCAGTCATTCATCACTAACCGACCGTAAACCTGAGTCCATATGCAAAGCAGCGCCACAACCGTTCAGGAATATTTGAAGGAACTGCCGGCAGATCGACGCAAGGCAATTAACGCGGTGCGAGGCGTCATTCTCGCGAATCTCCCCAAGGGGTACGAAGAGTGCATGAGCTACGGCATGATCGAATATGTCGTGCCGCATAGCATTTATCCTAAAGGCTATCAGTGTAATCCCAAGCTGCCATTGCCGTTCATCAATCTCGGGTCGCAGAAGAATCACATGGCTTTACATCTGATGTGCTGTTACAGAGATCCGAAGTTAAAGGCGTGGTTCGAGAAAGCGTGGAAGGACACGGACAGGAAGTTCGACATGGGCGGCGGATGCGTGCGGTTCAAGAAGCTGGAGGATGTGCCACTGGAAGTAGTCGGACAATTGGTCGCGAGTTTGCCCGTGGATGTTTATATCCGTCGGATCGAAAAAATGTTCGCGGAGATCGCGGAAGCGAGAGCGGCCGGGAAGACTGCAAAACCGTCGAAAACGAAACCGACCAGGAAGAAACCAGCGAAATAAGGTGAAAAGTTTCTATCACACAACTCCAGCGAAGGACAATTTTGCGAATCTTGAGTCACTTTCAAATCCTTTTGCGCCGCACTCGCAATTTCCTAGCAAAAAACATTGACTAAACAATAATTAATCTGATACACAAAACCCGCTCAAGGTGATCCTGGAGGAGCGCAGTCATTTCCGCGTTCGACCGTCTTTGACATCTTATTTCCGCAGGCTCGATGGCTCCGGAGCAAAGCCGGGCAGAGCACGCGTGTGAGGGAATCACCTGCGTGCTCTGCGCGCCGCTCTGGATTAGAATTGAGCTGCTCGCACGAGACCGAACATTTCGGCTCGGGGGTGTGCAAGTGTATACGTTTGTACACGAATTTATACGATTTTAACGCTTTTTGCATATGGGGGGGCGGGGGTTCGAAATGCGACTGCGACAGGCAGCCCATTTAAAATGAAGAATGCTCCGCGGGTCACACTGCAACTTTGGCCTTCGGACCGCACACGCTTGCACCCTCACGCTCTTTCAGCCGGGATTCGCTCCCTCCTAATTCGGTTTTAGCTATCATGTCCAATGATTGAGGCGATCAGCGTGTTTGGAAACACGATCCCCGCACAATAATCACAATCCGAGACACGTAAATACACGATCATCGTGTCTCTGAAACACGATAAACCCCAGCAAAAACCACTCGGATACAAAAAAACACGAAAAAAAATTTATTTATTCCCGCACCTCGGATTCCTTAGAGCAAAAGCAATTGCTGGCTGGTTCGCTCTCGGAGGCTGCTGACTCCCAAACCGATCAACCGAAGGGGCCGGGAAACGAGTTTGTCACGGCCTAACAGAAAACAACCGAGACGATAG
>JAQGOX010000469.1 GCA_028293365.1 Verrucomicrobiales bacterium
GGCGCTTTCGACCTCCTTTCCGCTGAACGCCTCGTTTATACCATTCCCAATCCTCCAACGGCTAACGAACGACGTCAACCCGGGCATTCGTGCCTGGGCGGTGGGCGTCGATAAGGAGATCGCAAAGAAGGGTCGGAAATAAATAAGTTTGCTTCGCCAGAATGAAGTGAGGGAACGAGCGCCCGCGGCGATTGGCAGCGAAAAAGCCCTCTGTAAGACAAGAGGGTGGAAAGGGATTTTCGCCAATTTCCCACCCGCTTTGTTCGCTTTCTTACCTTTTGTGGAAAATACAATTCATAATTCAAATGAGGATAGACTGGTCATCGTTGCCACGTTTCGAACCTCGATCCGGCGGTTCTGAACTCAACCAGGGTTCCGAATACGTCGCTTTTATTCTGCGCCATAATATTTGGGTTGGTGCCAATGATTTCCGCCTGCGGCGATCCCGCCAACGGCGCAAACTCTTGCGCTGGCGCGTAGTGAATATCGTCATCGTTAAATGCGATTTGGTCCGCGCAGATCATCGTCGTGATCGCGGCAAGGCGCATTCCCTCACGCTTGACAACCCAGGTGGGTAAGACAATCTTACATCGGTGACAACAAGCATTTCAAGCAAAGGTCAGATCGTCATACCGCGGCAGGTTAGGGAGCGACAAAAAATTCGACCGGGCGACGACTTCGTTTTACTTGAACTTTCCAACGGAGACATTCTTCTGCGCCATATTCAACGTCCAAAAAAATCATTGGTTTGGCATTTGCGTCGGTTGCAAGGTTTGAAGTTGGAGCGGGATCGCGAGCCGACCAGGGAGATTAACTGGTGAAATGGTTGCTCGACACCAACGTCCTTTCGGAGGCCACCAAACCTGCGCCATTTTCTGGTCTCCTGGAATGGCTTGAAGCAAACGAGGCTGAAACCACTATTAGTGTGATCAGTATAGGTGAAATGATTGCCGGGGTAGGTGGCTTGCCCGAGAGTAAACGCCGCCGGGAATTGGAGCGTGCTCTCTCATTTCTTCGGGAAGATTATTCGGGGAGGATTCTTGACTTTACTGAGGGTGTCGCGTCGGAATGGGGTCTTTTGGTCGCGAAGGCTCGAAAAGAGGGCCGTATTCTTTCGGTGCTTGACAGTCAAATCGAAGCTACTGCTATTCATTTCGGATTAAGCGTGGTTACACGAAACAGTTCGGATTTTTATCATCGTTCGATTAATCCATGGAATCGTGGTTAAGCTGCGAAGAATCGAACAATCCCTCATGCGCACTGGATGAGGATTACGATACTCGATGGCGCAATTAATGAAAAAAGCTCAGGACTCGTCCAAATCGGGCAATTGACGCTCAAGTGCGCAAGGTAGCGAACGGACCGCTGGGCCGTTCGAACGCCCGTAACGAAACCGTTCGTTAATCAATAGCCGCCGAGCGCATCAGGCCTGCCCTACCTCCGCCAGGATTGGATTCTCCCATCGAACCGAACAGCAGGGTCGTGGCGCAGACGGAGGTGGGCGAGGCTTCTGCCGAGCCTTATTCCGACCACCCTCCTTTCTTTCTTCCCAGCGTTGAAGCGAGTCCCCCTCCGACTAAATTGTTTGGCGGATTTTTAGCGCGGGCGGATTCATACTGGGTGGAGAGCATTCATTTATGACGGATACGAGAGCATTGTTGCGGGAGTACGTGGAGGATGGATCGGAATCGGCCTTCCGGGAATTAGTGGGACAATACGTTGACCTGGTCTATTCGACCGCACTCCGGCGGATGGTTGGTAACGCGCATGGTGCGGAAGATGTCACACAAACCGTATTTACGGATCTTGCGCGCAAAGCTGCGACCTTGCCCGAGAATCTGATGTTGGGCGGTTGGTTGCATCGGCATTGTTGTTTTGTTTGCAGCAATCTTCGCAGGGCGGAATCGCGTCGAGCGGCGCGGGAAAAGGAGGCAGTGGCGATGGACTTGATGCACAGCGAGAGCGGCTCGGAAGCGGGTTGGTTGGAGATAGCCCCGGAACTCGACGAAGCGATCGAATCGCTCGAGCAAGAGGATCGTGATGCGATTGTGTTGCGATTTTTTGAGCGTCGGAATTTCCGGGCGATCGGAGAAGTGATTGGCGGGAGTGAGAATGCGGCGCAGAAGCGCGTGGCGCGGGCGCTGGAAAAATTGAAGCATCTCCTGTCGCAGCGCGGCGTAGCGATATCAGCAGGAGGATTGATGGCAGCCTTGTCGGATCGGTCGGTGACCGCTGCTCCAGCGGCGCTGGCGGACGAGGTTTCGGAAAAAGCGTTGAGTTGGACAACGGCCAATGCTGGATCCGGATCCGTAGCCACTGCTGTTGGAGGGATTAGCGGCGCGGTGCTGGCGCTGTGGATCATTACCGCGGTGATTCTGGGAGGAGGCATCGTGGCTGCTATCCTGCTTTCCAAGAAAAAGATTTTTACCGCCGCATCGGTGACGGAATCAGTGGCATCGGTATCGCAAACCGAAAAGAAAGGGGTCCCGGATACTGGTCGGCCGGCTGAACCCTCTACAAATGCGACACGCGCGGCCGCGGTTCCGGTTGCTCCTGAAAGTCCGATTGGATTGACGCTGCGGTTGACGGTGGTGGCGGCTGACTCAGGCGCGGTAATTCCGAATGTGGCGATAGCATATCGTGCGATTGAAGGGACACGGTGGGTGATGAAGAATCTATCGGCATCTCGGTCGGGAATCTGCGCGGTCCCGTACACAACGAACACGACGGAGTTGCAATTGAAGACGCAGGAGGAGGGATTTGCGGACACTCGATTGCGATGGGAATTAAAACGCGGAAACGTAATCCCGGAGGGCTACACGTTGCGCCTGAAGCGCGGGAAAAAAATAGGCGGGAAAATTGTTGATGAACAGGGCGAACTTATTCCGGGGGCGACGGTTGGATTCAATATCGATCCTGATGCGGACCTCAATCTGAAGATCGAAACCCATGAATTTGACTGGCTGCAGATCACAACGAAGGACGGAACATGGGCGACAGAACGGGTGGCTGAGAGCGTCCTTCGGCGAATTCATGGGTCAACCAGCCATCCAGACTACGCGGAGTCGGAGTACATTTCATTTTACAATAACGGGCCGGCAATCCACCAGATGATGGCGGGGAATCACGTTTTTCATCTGCGCGATAGTCCAATTGTGAAAGGGATTATAGTCGATGCTAATGACAAGCCGATTGGTGGCGCCAAAATATTGGTTGGAGAGCTTCATAACATGAGCGCGCGCGAAGGCAGGTCGGATACCAATGGGCACTTCGCTCTGAAAGGAGGAGAGTCAGGGACGACGTTGCTGACGGCGTCTGCGAAGGGATTCGCGGCAACGACGATCAAGATTGCCGCTAAAGGAGGAGAGGAACATCGAGTGGTTTTGCGGCCCGGACGAAATTTGAAGATCCGCGTGGTCAACAAGCGAGAAGAACCGGTGCCGCGGGCCTCAGTGAGGTTGAACACGGCGAGCCTGGATGTGCTCGAATCAACCAACGCTCCGATGCCGCAGGCTGAGTTCTCCGCCAGGACAGACGCAGACGGCCGCGTGCAATGGGACGCGGCGCCTGCGGAAGAATTGACGTTCGACGTTCGCGCTCCTGAGTACATGTACATGAGCGATCGTAAGGTTGCGGCGGATGGAGTGGAGCATACGTTGACGCTGAACGATGGTTTGAGGATTTTTGGGACCGTTCGCGATGCCGCTACAGGGGCGCCGATTCCCAGGTTCCAGATTATCGGTGGTTATGCCTCCACCTATCTGCCTCCCGGAGAAACCGAGCCAAATATTCACTGGAGCACAACTGACCGGCATTGGTTGCCATTTAGCGATGGGAAGTTCGAGCATACGTGGGAGGAAGGAATAGTCGTCGGCGTCCCCGAGAACAATTTCGCTTTCAAATTTGAGGCGGCCGGGTACAGGCCATTCGTAACACGCGTGGTCAAAGAAGCTGAAGGGGCGGTCCGGTTCGATGTGGCCTTGCAGGCGAGCGGCGCTGGGATGATGACGGTACTCGATGCTGGTGGTCAGCCGGTGCCGGATGCGGATGTGGCGTTTATGACACGGCACAGAGCTCTCTTGCTGAGCGGCCCCACAATGCAACCAAATCCCAATCAATTAGTGCGGACCACCGATGCGCGGGGACAGATCGCGTTTGAAGACGAGGGCATAGTCAGGATTGTGGCAGTAAGCC
>JAQGOX010000473.1 GCA_028293365.1 Verrucomicrobiales bacterium
GTCACGTGATTTGGATTGCGTTGAAGGACTCGATTAAATTGCTCCAATGCATCGGAGTAATTTTTTTCGTCCGTCAGGGCTATGCCGAGGTTGAGATGCGCTTCCAACATGTCTGGCATAATCCGCACGGCCTCGCGAAATTGCACCGCCGCCTTGGAGGGATTGCCATCGCGGCCCAGACATAAGCCATAAAGAAAATGTGCCTCGATGGAATTCGGCTCCAATCGAATCGCTTCTGCATAGTGTTGTTCTGCTGCGGCGTGGTTGCTCAATTCAGTCAGATTCATTGCCGCTTCAACATGCAGCGACGCATCGAACGGACTCAGTTTTATCGCAGCTTCATAGTTCGTGGCGGCTGCATCACGCCAGCCGCGAGCTACGCAAAAGCGAGCCAAACTGGCCAACTCGGGCGCGTGCTGAAGGGGATTTCGGAGCGCATTCTGATAACACTTCTCTGCTTCCACTTTGTTTCCTGCTTCTTCCAACACTTGCCCCAGTCCCAGCCAAGCCACGCCGAAACGCGGTTTTAATGCGAGGGCGTGCCGATAATCCCGAATTGCGTCATCCCGCCGGCCCAGGTTTTTCAAAGCCTGCGCAAGATTCTGCAGAGACATGACATCCTCGGGATTCAATTCAAAGGCGCGCCGAAAAGCATCGGCCGCAGTTTCGTATTTTTTTTGCTCGGCCAGGATGACCCCAAGCTCCGACCAATCCTGCGAACAGCTTGGGAGCCGGCGGAGAGCGACTTGCTCGTTGGTTTCTGCGGCGGCCAAATCATTGGCGGCTTCATTAAGCTGAGCCAGTTGCTCTCGCAAAATGGGATCGTCAGGCGCGGCTATTACCGCATTTTCGCAAGATGCTTTTGCCGCTTGAATGCCTGGAGGTTTGGGGGCGGAAGCGAGTTGTTGCAACGCCATTACCAGTTCTCGAATTTGTGCGTTGTGGTTGAGTTGGTTTACAAACGGCGGATCATTTAGACGCGAATAAATGTCCGCGAGGGATTTTTGTTTGTTCCAGTCCGACCACGCCAGTCGGCGAGCGCAATCGTTCTCCGTCGGCGAGGACTTGGCGATGACGCTTGCCGGCAACAATTCCTGCACGTGCGCGGCCAGCGTCAAAGCGAGCAGATAATTTCCGTGAAAAGTCAGATGCACGTGCTCATAGAACAATTCGCTCCCCGGCAAACCATCTTTGCTGTGTTCTGCGAACGCCCGTTCCGCGTCTGCCAGGATGACGTGCGCGTCAAAGCGATTGGCGACTGTGTGCCGAATGGCATCGTTCAATTTGCTATCGCAACGAAAGCGCAACGTATCGAGGTCCCGTGCCGAAGCAAATTGCTTCCGCGCTTCGGCTACGTTGCCTAATGCCAAAGCACAGGAGCCTTGCCGGAAACGAAGATCGGCAAATTGATCATCCAGTTGCGCCGCCTCGTGGTACCAATTGGAGGCTTCGTCGATTTTCCCGGCATCCTGCGCGGTGGCGCCGCTTCGATAAAGTTGTTCCCATTTGTCCGCGTCCGATTTGCTTAAAGCTAGTCGATGCTCGGAAGCAAACGGGGCTGAATCAATGAGATTCACGGCGACCGTGCTCACGACAACGCTCGCTCCGCTGTTCCTTCCGGCTGAAATAATGCCAGAGAGATTTTTTGAGAAGTGTTCATAAACGCGAGGCATGCGGGCATCATCGGCGCGCACCTGTTGTTTCAGGAACATCTCCATGCCGCCCCATTCGCTTTCATTCTCCGAAGGTTTATTGATTTTCGAAAATAGCGTTTCGATCGACTGGCCAATGCGCGTGCTTTTCAAAGCGAGGTTGGCGCGAATCAAAGTGAGTGGGGGAACTTGCTGGCCGAAAACCGTGCCTGCGCCGAAGGGGCCGACCACTTCATTGTTTCCTATGTAAATCACCCAGATATCGGCCTTGGCCTTCTTCGCACAATCTTCTGCGATGGGCAAAATGACGTGGGAATTGATCGCAACAATTCCCGCGTTGACCACCTCAAAGTGTGTGTCCGGATAGCGCAATTCGAGAATGGCCTGCAGCATGCGCGGCAAGCCAAAACGAGGATCGGGATCACCCATCGCGGCTGATTCACCCAAAACCACAATGCGAACGGTATTTGGATTTTTAGTTTCAGAAATGCACAATGGTTCGGGCAACCGAGTCATTGCCGGTCCAAAAAAACGCCATCCAAAACGATTGTTCTGAACAAAAACTGCACGGCCGTCGTGTCGGGAAGGGAGCAGAAATGCAGTGGGATAACCAAAGCCCGCGAGTCGCAAACTCAATTCCAGGAGGCCGAGCAAAATGATCGGAATGCCAAGCGCCGCCATTAATCGAAAGCGCCATAATTTGCCGCGGGAAAGAGAAGGCGCCGCGGTTTTGGATGTTTCCTGCGAGGGATTAAGGCGACCGGTTGCGCCTTTTTTCTTCCGGAGTGCGGGCACGAACGATTGTTAACGGATGACCTATTTCGTTTAAAGCAAATTCAATCAATTCCTGAAAATCATTTGCAGAAAGGGCGATTTCAGAAATCGGACAGGGAAAACAGGTTGGGATTTTGCACAAATTGAGTCAGCAAAGAATCTCAAAAGTCCGACCGTTAAAACTCATGGATTGGATGGAGGCATTGAGCAAAAATTCAATTATGCAGCCACGTCATTCGCCGGGTAATTCCCGTTCCACGGGAACGTCTCTGGATGGCGTGGCAATTTTCTTTCACAGGGAACAACAGAGCGCTTCCTGGACTGGGTTTGTTTACACCTGAAGTGGCAGCATTCACTTTGAAATATGACAGTATTTATCACCCCACGCTTGAATACTTCTGATGTTTGCAACACGGGCTTTCAGAAGAAAATAGGCCCGCCAAAACGGGCCGCTTCATTGATAACGAATCGCAGAGGTTTTACATTGATCGAGTTGCTGGTGGTGATTGCCATCATTGCCATACTGGCTGCAATGCTGTTGCCGGCTTTGAGCCGCGCCAAGATGCGCGCCACGGCAATTCAATGTTTGAACAACCATCGGCAATTGGGCCTCGCCTGGATCATGTATGCCGGGGATAATAAGGATATGTCTTGCCTGAATGCGCAAGGCGCTGTTGGTTCCACTGCGCCGAATTGGGTTTTGGGTTGGGAAGATTTCACGGCCGACAACACACAGAACACAAATGTCGACATGATCAGGCAGGGACTTCTGGGACCTTTTGCTCAAAATACTACCATCTACAAATGTCCGAATGACACTTATCTCTGTACCGAAGGCGGCGGAAAATTTCCCCGTTTGCGCAGCAATTCAATGAACGCATTTATCACGGGCGGCGCGTACGGTGCGAATGCTACCTACGCAAACGCATACCGTTATTTCAACAAACTTACCGACATCAAAGACCCCTCACCGTCGGATCTTTGGGTTTTTACCGATGAGCATCCGGATAGCATTAACGACGGATGGTTGGTGGTGGAACCGACAACGACGATTAAATGGGGACGGGATCTGCCCGGCAGTTATCACAACAAAGCTAATTCATTTACATTCGCCGATGGCCATTCGGAGCTCCACAAATGGCTCGAGCCCACCACCAGCGCGCCAGTGACCCAAATCGAACATGGAACCTACCCCGGCACTTTCCCAACCGATCGCGATATCGGTTGGATGATCGCGCACAGCACTTCTCACCTGTAAATTTCAAAAATCACTCCGGAAGTGAAACATTAAAATTTACGAAAGAGGACCAACGCCGGAGTGATCTCAGCATTTTCACATTTCCTCCATAATCTTT
>JAQGOX010000477.1 GCA_028293365.1 Verrucomicrobiales bacterium
TAAGATTACAAAAAGTTCAAACTGACCATTCAGATCCTATGAAATTCAAAACTATTTGGAGAATTACAACTATTTTCTCCCTGCTTGCGGCCACGTCGCTCGTTCGTTCGGGGGCCGCCGATGTAAATGAGAATTGGAAGACCCATTGTATCGCGTGTCACGGTAAAGACGGAAAGGGTCAAACGAAGGCGGGCCGAATGGCTGGCGTCAAAGACCAGACCGACTCCCAATATCAGACCACTCTGAACGACGAAAAAATGTTCACTGCGGTAAAGGATGGTTTAACTGAGGGTGGCAAAGAAAAGATGAAGCCTTTCAAGGAAAAATTGTCGGACGACGAGATTAAGGCGTTGGTGGCTCATGTAAGATCGCTTAAGAAGTAGCCAGCCAAACTCTTCTTCCGATGTTCTCGCAGCGTCACTTTAAAAACTTAGCGAACGGACCGAATGTCCGATCATCAAAAACACGAACATCTTCGACTAACTCGGAATTAATCCACAATTGCTTGCTAACATGAATATAACCACTGCAATCGGAAAAGTGTCACTCTGGCTTGTAGCGGTTATGCTGCTCGCAAGGCTGACTGCCGTCACAGCGTTGGCGGCAGCGCCGACCCTGCAAGGCCAGGTGACTTTGCGCCCTCTCACGCCTCAAAATATTGTGGATTATGGACTGGGAGATGCCCAGCGCGCGAGTGGTTTGTCCACAATAGGCGTGGGTCAACCGGCCTACCTCGAGGTTTTGGTGAATAATGCCGTACCCGATGCGGACATCACTAACGTCACCTGGGTATTGACCGACAAGCCGATCGGATCCTCGGCTGCGCTGGCTCCCAGCCCGTTGGGAGCAAATGTGCCAACTTTCAAAATGGCCGACCGTTTCAACCAGGCATTCGCTCCGGTCTTTAAAGTGGGTGGACGCACCCTCCTCCGTCCGGACGTGCGGGGACAATATACTGTGACCGCCAGCATTCAAACGGCCAGTAGCGGGAACACTAACCTTACCCAGAACATTACTGCCGGCAACTACGTGGGAGTTAACACTTGCGCCCTCTGCCACAGCGGAGGCCTCGTCGCGCCGAATACGTTTGTGCCCTGGTTGGGAACCCTGCACGCCACCGCGTTCACCCGGGCAATTGATGGTCATGCCAGTCCCGATTTCAGTGAGGATAGCCTTCCATTTCACACCGTCGGCTACGATGCCAATACCAATGCGGTCAATGCCGGATTTGATGACATTGCGAAGCAGCTCGGGTGGCTCTTCCCCACTACATTGAATACTAATAACTGGGATGCGGTGCCGCCGCGACTGAAGAACCTCGCAAACATCCAGTGCGAAAATTGCCATGGTCCGGGCAGCGAACACGCCTTCTCACTGGGTGACACCAATCTGATCTCGAGGAGCTTCATTGCCGGTAATTGCGCTCAATGTCACGACAACAAAAACGAAACCTCGCCTAATAAGATAGGCATCAAGTTCGCCGAATGGAACAGCTCACTTCACTCCCACACGACGCGAACTCCTTCTGGACCGGGCCGCGAGAACTGCGTCCGCTGTCACACTGCGGCAGGCTTCAGGAATTTCACCGAGTTCGCAGGCAGCAACACTCCCTACGCCACCAACACGGTTTACGAACCGATTACCTGCGCTGCGTGCCACGATCCACACGATGCCACCAACCCGCACCAATTGCGCGCGGCCAACAAGTATACGCTTCCGGAAGGAACTACAGTAACCAACGTGGGATCCGGCGCTCTTTGCATGACCTGTCATCACAGCCGCAACGGCGAGGCCACTCAGAACGTCGCAAACTACAAACTTGGCAAGCCTACCTGGGCTGGTGGCTCGAGCTTCGGCCCGCACGATAGTACCGCAGGCGACATGGTTGAGGGTGTCAACGCGATCACCTACGGCAAAGTCATTCCCAGTGGCTCTCACAGCGCCGTTATCCCCAATGTCTGCGTCGGTTGCCACATGCAACCAGTCGCCCCGACCCACCCGGCCTACACCAAAGCCGGCGGCCACACTTACAGTATGACCTACGATGTCGTAAACGGCGGTGTCACAAACTCCGTGGACCTGGTGGACGTCTGTATCAAATGTCATGGTCCGATCAAGGATTTCAACTTCGCCCGGAAGGACTATGACGGGGATGGAGTGATCGACGGCGTGCAGACCGAAATACAACATCTTTTGAACAATTTGTCACGCATGCTGCCCAGTTCCACCTATCGCGCGGACGGAAATTACATTGCCGATGGTTTGGTCAAGTCCAGCATTTCCGTCAAAACAAATTGGCAAACCAGATTCCTGCAAGCGGCATGGAATTTTCAGTTTGTTAGTGTTGAAGGCAGCCGCGGCGTTCACAACGCGCCCTACGCCGTCGGCGTTCTTAAAGCCTCCATCGCTGACCTGACTGGCGACTCCAATAATGACGCGCTTTCCGATTCCTGGCAGATCCAATTCTTCGGCTCCGCCACCAATCCTAACGCTGCACCCAATGCCGCTCCGGCGGGCGACGGCATACCAAACTGGTTGAAGTTCTCCCTGGGCCTTGATCCAACGAAGCCCGGCATCAGCGTTCCCGGCGGAGTTATCTGGGTGAACGGAGAAAAACTGTCCAATTCGCCAGATAATACTCTGGCAATTTATACAGCGGCTGAAGTGGTGTTTGACACGGTCGTGGGCACGTCCTACCAGATACAGGGAATCTCGACACTGGGTGGCGGCTGGCAGAATATCGGCAGTCCTATTGCAGGCACGGGTTCCTCGATCAGTTACGTGACTCCGACGCGCAACGACTTGCAACAGTTCTTCCGCGTGACACATACTCCATAGGCACAATTGATCGCGCCAGGAGCCCAATAATCGAATGACATCCTGTACACGATTTGTATTGGTCTTGCATACCCGGCACACGCAGGAACGCGCATGAAGCATTCAACAATTAGCCATGTTGAAATGCGATGCACCCACGAACGGGCTCAAGCTCGAATTGTAATCCTCGCGCTGGTTTCTTTTATAATAGGCGTCGCAGTCAGCGCTTTGTGGTTTTCGCGCAAAGCGCCGGCTGAAGTTGTTTTGCAAGGGGATGTGGCGGACCATCTGGCCCGCCCGGCCAGCGTCAGCCCCATACCACAATCTTCCCCATCGATCGACCTCGCAGCCCTGGAGGCCGTCAAACGCTCAATCCCTGATGTGCACTCGGCTTCGTTGGAATCAGGCAAGCGGATTTTGCGCGAAGCCGCGGTGACTGAGTTCGAGCAAGCAGTGCTGGATTTGCAAGCCAGGCAGAAAAAAGCTGAACAAGACTTTATCCAGGGACAGACTAATAAGTCTGACGAGCAGCAAAGAGTTGCCACAAAGAAACTGCAGGAACTCCAGACGGAACAAATGGAAAAATTGAAGCAGATCGCCGCGAACTCCAAGGCTCAAATCGATGCCTTCGAGCAGCTCAAAGGAGCTTCCCCTTAGATTTGTCCGCTCATGAACATTTCCAAAACTCGCCTGACCTTTCCAGCGCCATTCTTGCTGGTAACGACGGTTTTGGTTTTCGCGAGCGGTTTTCGCGCTGATGCACGGGACGTTCAACATTTGAGCCGCGCACAGCCGGGCGGGATGCCCGGCATGCCTGTGATAACAGGAATCACGCGAGGCACCAATGGTTTCACGGTCTCCTGGGATGGTCCCTCGGGCGATTATCAATTGTTTCAGAAACCGGGATTGACAGACTCGCAATGGCACGCGATCGGTAAATCCAGCAGCAAGGTTGCTCGGTCACTCACGACGCCTGCTGTCGCTGAAGGCTCAAGCGTCACACTCTTCAGAATCTCGGGCCCTTCGCCTCAATACGCGGGCTCCCAATCCTGTCAGGAATGTCACAATCCAATTCTTAGCAATGTAACGCACACCGGTCACTTCGGTGCGTTTACAAACGCGTTATTCGTGGCCCAGCGTGGTCAGACGGATGTCTCTTGTCTGCCGTGCCATACCGTCGGTTACGGATTGCCCACTGGATTTATCAACGCATCCAAAACCCCGCAACTTGCCAATGTTCAATGCGAAAGTTGCCACGGCCCGGCCGCCCTTCACGCGGCCAACCCGGAGGACCCTGTGACCAGGCCTCGCGTTGATCTCTCCGCTGCGGTCTGCGGCGGATGCCATAATGGTTCCGTTCCGGCACGAGTCGCAGCGTTCCATCCTCCCCGCTTCGAGGAATGGAGTGTGTCACCCCATCAGTCTGTGGGGGACGAATTGAAAGCCGATTTTGCGGGCAGGTATGGAAGCCGGTATTTTATACCAACCTGCGGTGCTTGCCACTCCGGAACGGTCCGAGAGGCGCTCCTGGAGGGCACTTCGTTACCCACAGGCCACGAAGCAGGCGCAATCGGGATTGCGTGCGCAACCTGCCACGATTCTCACGAGCAAACCGTCCATAACAACGTGCTTAACGGAATGCACACGAATCGGCTGACCGGATTCGTCATCACCAATAGCCAACTGGGAAAATTCTATACCAATCAAATGAGTTCTCCGCTGGCTTCATTAGTGGACTACCACTCCACTGGCAGCTTCGCTACCGACTACAACCCAGAGATCAACGCCTGCGCTCAGTGCCACAACGACCGGGGCGCCTCTGCAAACGCCCTTGACGCCCCGCCCCATCGTTCCTCCCAGTACAACATGCTTAATGGAACATTTCGCGAAGAAGACACCGGCGTGACATCCAATCAACCCGCCAACCACGCCTAGCTGGAGAAGCAATGTGTCGCCTGCCAAATGCAGACGGCAAACGTAACCTCCGGCCACACATTCAAAGTGCAATACATCGGACTC
>JAQGOX010000569.1 GCA_028293365.1 Verrucomicrobiales bacterium
GATTGTTATCCCATAAAGTCATGAAATCCTTCGCTCTGGCAGTTCTGGACTTGATGGCATCATTCGCTCCTCGTCTGAATTCTGCGGAACAACCTCGTGCCGCTCGATCGGTGCATCTCGGTTTTCCCGGTCCGGAAGCCGCGCTCTTTTATAACGAAATGATAATCGATCAATCGACGGAGGGGAGTTACTTCATGGCCGCAGGGTGGAACACTGGTTATTTCGGACTGCAGCAGCTTGGCAACGAAACGAATAAGGTGGTGTTGTTTTCTGTCTGGGATTCCACGCGTGGAGATGATCCTTCGGCTGTCAAACAGGAGGAGAGGGTCGAGGTGTTGTATTCTGATCCGGGCGTCCGGATTAAGCGATTCGGCGGAGAGGGTACTGGTGGTCAATGCATGGCCGCATTTAATTGGAAGATCGGAGCTACCAATCGCTTTCTGGTGCAGGGTGTGGGAGATGGAAAAAAGACTGCTTACACCGCCTGGATATTCCGGAACGATCAGGGGAACTGGTGGAAACTCGCCACCTTCCGTACGTTCCATCACGGTGCGTTAGGCGGATACTATTCGTTCGTTGAAGACTTTCGGCGGGACTCCGCGAGCGCCGCTGTGACGCGTCACGCGCGTTTTGGTGATACGTGGATAAAACCAGTGACGGGATCCTGGACCAACCTGGCGAGCGCAAGGTTCACCGCATCGAATGCCACCTGGGAATCAAAGGAAAATTGCAATGCCGGTTTGACGCAAAATTGGTTTTTTCTCGCAACGGGCGGGGACGTGAAAATGACCACTCCGCTCAATTCAATCCTGAAGCTGCCCGAGATTGCCAACCAGCCGGCGGACCTGCCAGCCGGGCTTGAAGTGTCAAAACCGTGAAGGGTTGGCCGCGCGGCTGACGCCTATGCGGATACTCCAGACATCTCCTCCAGTTTTTCCCAACGCGCATAAAGCATTGCGATCTTCTTTTTTCCCGCCTCAATTTCAGCGAGGAGTTCGCTGGTTCTCTCACCGTATTGTTTGTGGAAATCGGCTAGGACGAAAAGGGCCTCAATTCGAGCAACTTCGGCTTCGGTTTGGTAGATTTGATCTTCCATTCCCTCGAGTTCGCGCGCTTCCTTCCAGCTCAATTTCGAACGTTTTGGCGTGGCGACGGCGGGCGCAGGAGGCTGCTTTTTCGGAACATTTGCGTAAACTGGACGAGCAGCGGCAGCTTTTCTCGCCCGGTACTTTTCGATGTAATAGCTGTAGTCGCCCGGACTGTAGTGGATGGTGCTGTTTCCTTCAAAGCCGAGTATGCCTGTGCAAACACGATCGAGGAAATAGCGGTCGTGACTGACGACGAGAACGCATCCGGGAAAACTGGTAAGTGCTTCTTCGAGCACTCGCAATGTCGCCAGATCCAGATCGTTGGTTGGCTCATCCAAAATCAGGAAGTTACCGCCACGTTTGAGTACGCGTGCCAGCAGCAACCGGCTGCGTTCGCCACCTGAAAGAAATTTAACCTGTGTGTTCACTCGGTCATCGGTGAACAGGAAACGCTTCAAATATGCGCGCAGGGAAATTCGGCCGTTGCCCCAGACTACGAATTCGCTGCCATCCGAGATTTCATTGATTACCGTGCTCTCTTCGTTCAACCGCAATCGAGCCTGATCGATGTAATTGAACTCCGTTAAACTGCCAGTCTTAACGGATCCTTCCGTGGGTGTGAGTTCGCCGATGATGAGCCGAAGCAAGGTGGTCTTCCCAAGGCCATTCTGTCCCGCGACGCCCAGGCGCATTCCTTTTTCGAAGGTGAAGTTCAAGCCACTGAACAATTGCTTGTCACCGACGGTCATCCCCAGATTTAGCAGATCGACGATGCGATTGCCGATTGGTGGAGGTGGCGGTATGACCAATTCCATATCGAGTTCAGCTTCGGGTGCTTTTTGCCCTTCAATGTC
The DNA here is from genome assembly GCA_028293365.1 of Verrucomicrobiales bacterium. Classification (GTDB taxonomy): domain Bacteria; phylum Verrucomicrobiota; class Verrucomicrobiia; order Limisphaerales; family SXQI01; genus JAQGOX01. The sequence continues at coordinate 1,943 of JAQGOX010000569.1, forward strand.
GAAAAAGCGATCCAGCCGGCTCTTGGATTTAGTTGTGCGTGCCGGGGGACCACGGCGGACCCATTCCAATTCCCTTTTAATAAAGCTTTGGCGCTTTTTCTCGACCATTTCCTCGGTCGCCTGCCGCTCAGCCTTCGCCAGCAAATAATCGGTGTAGTTGCCGTCGTAGGTATAGAACTGTCCGTTGGATAATTCGACGATCGTCGATGTGACGCGATCCAGAAAATAGCGGTCATGTGTGACCACCAAAAAAGCGCCGGGATATTCTTTCAGGTAGTCGCAGAGCCATTCGATTGAGTCGGGATCCAAATGATTTGTCGGCTCATCGAGAACCAAAAGATCAGGCCGGGCGACAATCGCCCGGCAAATGGCGACTCGCCGTTTCTCACCGCCGGATAGGGTGTTAATAGGACGATCACCGGGAGGGACGCGCAGTTGCGACATGGCCGTGTTAATCCTTGATTCCAGGTTCCACCCGTCCAGGTGCGCAATTTGCGTTTCAATCTCTTCGTGTTTTGACGATTCAGCGGGTAGCGACTCGAATTCAGCAATCAGATCGAGGACCACTTGAGCGCCGTTCTGGATTTGCTCGAACACCGTACTTTCTTCGTCGAGGGCGAAGGATTGAGGAAGGTAACCCATGATCAAGCCGCGTTTTCGGACCACCGTGCCGGAATCCGGGATTTGCTCACCGTTTAAAATCCGCAAAAACGTCGATTTGCCAGTTCCATTACGGCCGACGAGGCCAACCCGTCCCTCCTCCGCAATTGAGAGTGAGGCCTTTGTAAGGACGACCTGTTCGTTATAACGAACATCGATTTCATTGGCGCTGATTAGGGACGACATTGGGTAATTTTAGTGCGGGAACGTTGTTTAAGCAAAGGCCTTGATAGAGCGGACGCAGGTTGGCTTACCTCGTTTTCTTACGGGTAAGCCATCGCGGTATACGATTTCTCAGATATGGAAGAGCGAATCGGGACGCTCGGTCGCAGCCAGCGTTTTGGGAGCGTTAGGCAGCGCGCGAAACTCACCGTTGTGCCATTCGCGGAGCCGATAGAGTGTTGCAAAATCAAACTTCGGCGCTGCCTTCCCCTGGCCTCCAACCAGTTCACCTCCGCGGCGCACATTGTCCTGCATCCATGCTGGGAGCAGCAGGTGGTATGGATTTCGTTTCACCTCTCCGACGTGAAAAGAGAGCGCTGCGACCAGTTCTGCCACATCAGAAGAACTTGATTCAACGGTCAGATTTGGTGTTTGCATGGCGGCCCAAAACTCCGTTTCAAGAGTGTAACAATGAAAATCAGAACTCAGTTGTTTCAACGCATCGGTGACCAGCAGGTGCGTACCGATATGTGTACCATTCCAATCAGTCGAGTGCGGGAACAGTATGACGGCCGGACGATTTGCCTCAAGAATATCACGGATTACGGCAACAGATTGGTTCCACGCAGCGGGATTATCATTCCTCGACTGCGCAGTTACCAGCATGAGTCCACCGGGAATCGTTGGAACCAGTTTAAAGCCTATGTAGTCACACGCCTGTTGGAGTTCCGTCCAACGTGCCGCCTGCCGCTCTCGATTGCTTCCCTGGGTTACGGCGATGTTGACCACTGGCCAGCCGCACTCATTCTGGAGTCGCAACGCGATCCCCCCAATAATGCATTCGTCGTCCGGATGGGGAGAAAAGATTAAAACAGGGGGTTTCGATGAATCGACATTCGCTTTCTGCTTCGATTCAAAACCTCCCAACGGCAGCGTTCGCCCCTCTTCCAGTAATGTGGCGTGCGCTTTAACGAAATTAAGATAGGGATTTGCTTTTGGCATAGGACCTTAAACGTTACGAAATCACCGGGAGGCTCGCCGCCGCAATGGCCTGGCCATGACGTTTCTCTTTTTCGTCCGGAGTGTGAAATTGAATTCGTTCAGATAATTTCCTGAAATCTCCTGCGAGCACCTTGCGCGCGACGTCTAGAATGACATCTCCACCCGCCCCTGACGTGACTCGTCCGAGAATAAGTACATGTTCGATCTCGTAAAAATCCGCGTAATGAGCAATGGCGTAACCAAAATAGGCTCCAATGGTTTCGTAAATGGCAGATGCGCGAGGATCGCCCTGGTCCATCAAAGGTTGCACCAGCTTCAGTTTTTCTGGCAGAGGCATCGACTCTTCAGCTTCGATTCCAGCGGCCGTTAAAAGCCGGCCGGTACACTGCTGCGATAGATACAACGCACCACATCCGATATCGCCGGACCATTCGTCCAGAGGGGCAGTCCGGCAGTAATCGATCGGCGTGAACGCGAGCTCATTCAGCCAATTGGTTATGTTGCCTACGGAATTTACATACCCGCCCGCGGTGCTGGTGCCCAGTGCGACTCCCAGGACATTGTTTTTGCCAAGCGACATGGATCCAGCGAGTGCTGTTACTTCTCCGTCATTGGCGATCTCAAATGGAA
>JAQGOX010000574.1 GCA_028293365.1 Verrucomicrobiales bacterium
CTTCGTCTCCAAGGGTGGAAACCACGAAATTCACGTCTTCGGGGGTAAATTGAATGCGACAATTTGGTTGGATCACTTTCATAAATGCGGAAGGTTTTGTTTCCAGCGAGAAGATGAAGGAATCAGACTCACAGCGGTTTGATTGGAAGCATAAAGAGTGCCACTCATGATTTCTGGCAATACGTTGCTGATCTTTAATTTTCTCCGCTGAACTCGGCGCGCTCGCGTCACATTCAAATGTATGACAATCAAAGAGTCGCACAATCTTACGAGCACCCTGATATTTTCGTAGGGGTGGCCTATCGGGGAGGGAATCGGACCGGTACGTAGTCGCATCGCTTGAGTAACGGAGTGTCGGTTTTTGCCAAAAAAGTGCAATCTTGGTCTTCGACTTCTGGCAGGTTTTGATGATAACTCTAATACAGTATGCTCATCATCTTGATCTAAGATGAACCACAAATTTCCAGGCACGTTACACGAGCTTTGACTCGGCATGGACATGACGTTGCGGCCGAGTATGACGGGGCTCGAGGGTTGAAGGCCGCAATAGAACAGACCCCTGATTTAATCGTGCTCGATCTAAACCTGCCCACTCTCGATGGCTTTGGCGTTCTAGCGGGCCTGCGCAAGGCTCAGAGTTCGGCACGAGTGCTTATTCTGACGGCGCGAGGAGAAGTGGAGCATCGGGTTAAAGGCTTGAAGGCAGGCGCCGATGACTACCTGGCAAAACCTTTTTCGATGGAGGAACTGGCCGCACGCATTGAAGCTCTTGGACGCCGGGTCGCAACACCTTCAACCGCTGATTTCCTGAACGTGGATGGCTTGCAAATTGACCTGCGACGCCGGCATGTAACGCGGAATGGTAAAACCATTTCCTTATCACCGCGCGAATTCGATGTGCTGCAGGTGCTCGCGCAAGAACCAGGAAGGGTATTTTCGCGCACCGAACTGTGTGAACGCGTCTGGCAGCGGGACCATGAATATGACACCCGAACCGTGGAAATTTTCATCACCCGATTGCGTAAAAAGGTAGATCCAGACTCCACGCAACCGCTGATACACACAATCCGGAGCGTTGGTTACACGGTGCGAGCTCCCGAACGGGCGAAAGAAGCATCCAAATGAGTTTGAATCTCTCAGCGTCTTAATTGGGTCGTAATAACAATGAATATCTTCCACTATCTGCTCTTTGTCATGGTGTTCGTCCCGGTTGACCGAATTGTCTGTGCGCAAGCCACCATTGAGGGCCGCGTAAAGTTGCCGCAGTCACATACGGCGCCAGTGGTGACAAAACGTTATGAGATCGTCAGCCGTGGAGGAGTCGTAGCCGCCAATCCTCCGGTCGCAGTCATTTATCTCGAAGGCAATTTTCCCAAACCGGCCGTGCAACCGGTTTCCCAAATGGAACAGAAAGATCTCTTGTTCGTGCCGGCTTTGCTACCAGTGCAACTCGGCACAAAAGTGGAATTTCCCAACCTCGATAATACGTATCACAACATCTTTTCCTATTCGCCCGCCAAGCGCTTCGATCTGGGACGTTATCCGTCGAACGAGCGACCGATTCCGTCGCAGGTATTCGATGTGCCGGGAATGATCACGCTACGCTGCGACATACACGAACACATGCGGGGTCTGATATTGGTGCTGAATACTCCCTACTTCACAACCAGCGACACCGAGGGTCGCTTCCAGTTAAAAAACCTTCCCGCAGGGCAGTTCAAACTCAAAGCGTGGATTAGCAGTAAAACCACGCTCGAAATGCCGATCGAACTAAAATCCAATTCGATGCTGCAGGTGACTTTTCCGTGAGGCTCAAACATTTTTTAAAAGGCGCAAACCGGGCCGGATTCCGCTCAAAATTGCTGATCGCCATGATGTTTCTCGTTTCAGCAATTACCGGGGTCGCCTTGTTTATTGCACAGCGCAACCTGACCAAAGAAGTGGCGAACTCATTGCGCCGGGAATTCGAAGTTACACTCACCTCTTTGCACAACGCCCGAATGGTGCGTTATGCAGCTTTGACGGAGCGCTGCCGCGCGCTCGTGCGAAAACCGCGCATACACGCAGCGCTGGAAGACAATGCTCTGGACCTGCTTTACCCAAGCGCAAAAGACGAACTGCGGGATGTCATGGACGAATACGAGCCATTTTCGGATGCTCTTCCGCGCCCTCTCCATGCACAGTTTTATCGCTTCCTGAATAGTGAAGGAAATGTCATTCCACTTCCAGTTGCTAAAGGAATTGGTGAACTAAAGCCCGATGAGGAATCGAAACTTGCCTTGCAGGGCGCCCCGCACGACCAGCAATTGGGCTACCTCGCGCGGACAAGCGGTGTGTCCGAAGAGTCGATGGTGGAAGTGATTACAATGCCGATTGTCTCAACCGAAACCGGCGAAGTGATCGCGGCATTGGCCGTCGGTTTCAAGCCGTTCGAAATCGGAAATCGAACCGGGCTTCGCGGAGGCATTTGGTCCAATGGACGGCTGCATCTTCCGGCGGTTTCCGGTTTGGATCGGGCATTGCTTGAAAACGAAATTGCCCGCAACCATCTTTCCGAAACTGCACAGGACAAAGGTTTCAAGGTTCAAATCGGTAAATTGCCGTATTTGGTTTTTTACAACTTGCTCAATCCCGGCTCGCAATATCCGCCTGCGCACGAAGTCTGCCTATTTCCGCTTGCCAATCTGCAGGATCGTCAACGACAGCTCCGGCAGCAAATTCTCGGTGCGGGAGCGTTGATGTTGATAGCAGGATATTCGGCCAGCCACTATTTCTCCAGACGTCTTTCATTACCGGTCGAAAAACTGGCTGTGGATTCAGAAAGGAACCGCGATCAGCGCGAGCGCGCTGAAGCCGCGCTCGAACAGACGCATGGCGAACTGCAGCGTTCAGTTCGATTTTCCGCGGATGCTTCACATCAATTAAAGACCCCTTTAACCGTCCTTCGCGCGGGACTCGAAGAGCTTCTCGCGCGAGAGGATCTCCGGGATGAAATACGCGAGGAGATTTCCAGTTTGATTCATCAAACATACCGTCTGACGGGAGTGGTCGATGACCTGCTCCTGCTTTCGCGAATGGATGCGGGCAGATTGAAATTGCAATTTGCATCCGTAAATCTTTCACAATTGCTCGAGGCAGAATTAGACGATCTGGAAGCTCAACCGAACAATCTTGAGATCACGGTGACAAAAGAGTTTCCCAGCGATCTTCTCATTGAGGGCGAAAAACGTTACTCAATGCTGATTGTCCGAAATCTGCTGGAGAATGCCCGCAAGTATAATCGTCAAAAAGGACAAATTCGTTTGAGAGCACGGGAAGATAAAGATTCGGTTTTTCTCAATATTGCGAATACGGGGCAGCCAATCCCACTCGCCATGCGCGAACCTATCTTCGAAAGGTTTCATCGGGGGGCGGCCGGTGAAAATGTGCCGGGTCACGGTCTCGGCTTGAACCTCGCGCGCGAACTGGCGCGAATCCACGGCGGCGATTTGCGCCTGGTTCGTTCTGACGACGAGTGGATCGAATTTGAGGCGCAATTTCGGGTTGGCCGCCCAATTAACATCGTATCAAGCGTCGAATGAAAACGCCGGTCATCAGTTGCGCCCTGCTCGCCGTTACACTCGTTAAATGCGGTGCGCAGGATCTATTGGACCGCCTGGATCAGAAACTGACTCTCAACGCGTTCGAAGACAATGCTCGCGCCCGGCTGAGTGGATTGGTGGATGTCGAAGGATACTCTTTCGAACAGCCGCCGCCAGGGCTCATCAACGCCGGTGGCCACAGCCTGTTCAATCCGCGTCTGACATTCTTCGTGGATGCTCAACTCGGCGCTAAAATCTATTTTTTTGTGCAGGCCCGGGTGGACCGCGGATTTGACCCGGGAGATGGAACGATCGAGGCACGGGCGGACGAATATGCGCTTCGATTCACACCGTGGAAAGACGGCCGTTTCAATTTGCAAATAGGAAAATTCGCAACTGTTGTGGGGAATTGGCAACAACGGCATCTCTCCTGGGAAAACCCCTTTGTCACCGCGCCGCTTCCTTACGAGAATCTAACGACTGTTTCCGATGCGCAAGCACCCGCCACGATCAGAGAAATGCTCAACCGACCCGCGAGTGAGCGATATGAGTCAAGCCCCGTAATCTGGGGTCCGAGCTATGCGGCGGGCGCTTCTGTCGCGGGACATCTCGACCTGTTTGAATATGCGGTCGAAATCAAAAACGCGTCTCTCTCTTCGCGCCCGGATACATGGGACGCGGTCGACAGTGGCTTCGCGCATCCCACCGTGACCACACGCCTTGGATTTCGTCCAAACGAAATGTGGAATTTTGGCGTTTCCGCGAGCGAGGGTGCTTATTTCCAAACGGAAGCAGAATCTACCCTGCCCTCAGGTCACGGCATCGGCAGTTTTCGAGAATATGTGCTTGGCCAGGACGCCAGCTTCGCGTGGCATCACCTGCAACTTTGGGCCGAATTCTTCGAAACCCGATTCGAGGTGCCATACGTGGGCAAAGCTGACGCATTTGCGTATTATTTCGAGTCGAAGTACAAATTTACGCCTCGATTCTTCGGCGCCCTTCGCTGGAATCAACAATACTTCGGCAACGTTCCCGATATCGAAGGTGGAAA